>NZ_KB291246.1:129945-156546 GCF_000318275.2 Capnocytophaga sp. oral taxon 332 str. F0381 | reverse complement strand
ATGTTAAAATATAATGGGCTATTGATTAATATAATATATAAAATATAGTCTAAAAGATTTAAGGTTGTTATAGTCAAAGGTCTCACCTCTTACCATTCCGAACAGAGCAGTTAAACCTTTTAGCGCAGATGGTACTACGGTTACGTGGGAGAGTATGTCGCCGCCTTCTTATAAAAGAGCAATTCAGTAAATGAGTTGCTCTTTTTTTGTTTGTGAATGGTGAGTGATGAATTTTAAATTGAGATTAAGCCGTGCTCTACTGCAAAAACTTTTCAAATTACTTCCTTAGGAGCACTTGTAGTAAATGTTAAATAACGTGTTTTTTAGGCTGTAAAATTGCGGCTATTTGGTTTCTCTAGTAAATATCTTATGGTCAAATAGAGTGCTTTATAACACTTTAAAAATGAAAATTGACTTGTATGACTCCAACTTTAGCAAATCGGCTTTCCCACGTATCCATTTGAGCTTTAGGATCGAAACTTCTATGATCGCGGCGTATATTGTATTTAAAAAAGAATCCTGGTTCTGTAGAGAGCGAAAAATTCTTACTTAACTTGTATTGTATCCCGAAAAATGGATTCAATGCTATACTTGTAAAGTATTGTTGTCGGTCTTTGTAGTATAAGTGTCGTCCCCATATATCTATACCATAGTAAAAACTCCATTGTTGGTAGTTTTTATATACCCTATCAATGCCCACTTTTAAGGCTATTTCATAAAGGCTATCGGTATGGTTATTAGCACTATAATCACCACCTATTCTATAAGCCCAAGTTGCATTTTTTAGATAGCGGTATTCTAATAAAAATGTGTTACTATCATTAGGAAAGGCAGCGTTAATAAAACGCGAAATTCCTATACCTATCTGATGTTGTGGTGAAGAAGAAAGGCTATCAGTAGTTGTAAAAATAGCATTGCTCTCTTGAGCGAAAGCAATGCTATTGATGGTGATAAATAAGATAAATAATATCTTTTTCATTTTTATTTATAGGTTAAAAAAGCGACCAAAAATATTTTTTATTTTCTCTTCAAAATCCTCTATATAACTTTCAGCTTTTTGTTTTGAGCCGTCAGAGAAGATAAAGAAAAGATCTGAATCGCCTCTATTATCTTCTTCTACTTTCACATCAGCTATTTTTTTGTTGTTCTTATAAAGTTCTGCCTTAATGTATGTATTCAAGTCTATTCCTTGAAGATTATTTATTTTCTTCCCAGCTTTGTGTAGTGATTTGATATCAGCATTAGCTATTATTTGAAATTTATCTTGAAAAGCTATTACATTAATAGATTCTACGGCTTCTTCAAATGATGTAAAGCTATCTAAATCGTCTGAAGTAAGTTTTACATCAGCTGCTAATCCTGTAGCACAACCTTGTTGCGAACTAAAATTGAAATTAAAATTGTAATGTGCATTTTCTCTTTTAAAGAATTTAATTGTAGTGTTAAAAGGATTGGTATAGATGCTCAAGTCAATAGCAGTAGGCGTAATACCTTTACCTAATTTTTTGAACTGAGCATTACGAAGGGTTATTTCAAGCATTTTAGTATTATCTACCGAGATCAAAAGATGTGCACTCTTAACAAGAAATCTCTTTTGATTGTCTATAAATATTTCTTCATCAGTATAGCTATCTATTTCAGCTCGTGCATTGTTGGTTGTACTAGAAGCCGTAGCAGGAAATAGAAGTACAATTTTATTATTAGCTTCTTTATTCCAGCTTTTGCTTGTATTATCCCAAGTATAGGTGCCTTTAAATTTATTGAAGTCAAACCTATCGTTATCTTTTGATGAATTAATATCATTTATATAAGTTTCTTCAAATTTCTCTCCTAATTTAGCAAACCAAGCATCATCTTGTTTTGAAGTTTTAGCAATAGCATTGTAAAGGAAATTTGCAAAACCTCCATCATTAGCCTTTTGTAGGCAATTGTAAAAGCTATCCATAGTCGCTTTTACTTCTGCTTTAGCTTCTTCAGCCGAATACTTTGGAGTATCGCTGTTACCATTGCTGTCATCTTTACCACAACCTATAAAAGTTGCAATAATTAAAATACTAAATAAAATTCTTTTCATTATTTTTATATATTTCTTAATTTTTGGTGCATAGTTACAACATTTTTATATATCTCACAAGTTTTTTAGTATTTATTTTTGTAAGAAAATCTAACTTCTTTATTATCAATGAGAAAAATAACTATATTTGCCTAAAAATAGGCATATTATCAGAACAATCATTCAACAAAGAGGTACTTGCGGGTGGAATTGGCACATAATTTGAACATCAGTAAATGGAATTTATACTTGCGTAATACTTATTATGGCGATACTACAGGTCCCGATGTGATTAGAACTGCCCAGCAAATCGGCGATTTTCAGTTTGATAGCTACGGACACCAAGTAATACGTGGCAAACTTATTACCGACCTTTCGCTGGCTTATAATTTTACCGAAAAAGCGACCCTCACTTTGGGAGTAAATAACCTTTTTGACATCTATCCCGAAAAGAATGTAAAAGCGAATAATAACAACGATCAGTTTGTTTATTCTCGTGCTACTTCTCAGTTTGGTCTTAATGGGCGTTATATCTTTGCAAGGGCTTCCTTTAAACTATTCTAATAATGCGCATTTCATTTTATCTTGCTTATATTTATTATCGCAAGTTATTTCCTAAGGGTGATGTACTTACAATAGCCTCACTTATAGCAGTAGCAGGCTATGCTTTGTACGGCTTATATCATCATTACGATAGTCTGCACTATTTCCTATGGGGCTTACCCTTAGGAACACTTGCTTATCATTACCAGCGAAAAGACCTAACACTACTGAAAGTACAACCTCAGTATCCTCTTGCTATCATAGGAGAATACCTCGTTGAAAACCTTCTACCTTTGCTTTTGATGTTTTGGAAAGCCGATTTTATAACAGCTATAGGGGTAATAATCCTATTAGTCATCATTGCCTTTCTGCCTCAGCAAAATTGGGTACTACGCTACCCTTTTTCGCTATCCGACCCCTTTTGGCACATTAGTTTTCGTCAGTATAAACTAATAATAATGCTCCCCATTGCCATTGCACTTATAATTATAGGAGCAATGTATGCCAATCCCAATATCGCTCTTTTTGCTTTGGCTATAACAGCTTTAACAGGCTGTATGCCTTATTTTGAAAGAGAGTACAAAGCACATATAGTAGTAGCTACCCATAAAGGGAAAGATTACCTATTACAGCAGCTTAAAGCAGGTATATACAACAGCACCTTACTTTTTACACCTGTGCTTATCACTTACTTTATTTGCTTTAAGTGGCAATATATAGAGGTACTGCCTCTGTATATTGCCATTCCTGCTATAGGAGTACTTACCAAATATACCTTTTGGAAACAACCCTTAGGACAAGGATTTGCCCTGCTGGCAATTACTATTGGGATAATCTACATCATACCTATAATGGCAATCCCCTATTTTTATTATTTAGCAATACGAAATATTAAGAAAATACAATATGCTGAACATTCTCATTAAAGAAAAACACTATTCTGACAGAAAAATACTTGAAAACATACAACTTAACCTCTCCAAAACAGGAATTTATGGCGTTGTAGGAAAAAATGGTTCAGGAAAAACCACTTTTTTTAAATGCTTATCAGGTTTAACCTCATTTAAAGGCGAAGTAAAGTACAATAATAAAAAATTACCACCACAGCAAGTAGGTTTTTTACCTACCGAACCCTATTTGTATGAGCATCTTACCGTAGGTGAGTTTTATACCTTTTACAGTTTGTTATTAGGGATAAAAACTAATAACCATATGCCCTTTCAGGTAGATAAATCATTGCTCATCAGGGAACTATCTACAGGAATGCGCAAAAAAGTCTATTTGAATGCCATATTGCAAAAAGACTATAGCTTCTATATTTTTGACGAACCCTTCAACGGCTTAGATATCACTTCAGTTTATCAAGTAAAAAAGTTATTAGGCGAGCTTTCGCAACAACATATAGTGTTAGTATCATCACATATTATAGAAACTTTAGCCGATTGCGAACAATTATTTTTAGTAAATAATAAAGAGCTACAGAGTTTTGCACCCTCAGCACTCAATGAGATAGCCACCCTACTGAGTGAGCCATAAAGATAAAAAATGTCTCACCGAACCTTCAGCGGAGGTTGAGCGAAGGATAAGCGAAGGTTGAGCGAAGGATAAAACGCACCGAGCTGGCGCAGGCGAGTATGTGCCTATACCCCCATATAAAAAAATAATCCTAAAATTTGCATATGTCATATTTTTGTACTACCTTTGTAGGCAAAAGAATACTTAAAAAAAGATATGTTACTCATCAATCATCAAGAACAAACGCTTACAGATACCGATGTATTAGTAGCGTTGGGCGAGGAGTGCAAGCTTATTTTATACAATGATGATGTAAATACCTTTGATTATGTGATAGATACACTCGTGCAAGTGTGCCATCATACATTTGAACAAGCCGAACAGTGTGCCATTATTGTCCATTTCAAAGGCAAATGCGATGTGAAGTTAGGAAGTTATGAAGTGCTTGTGCCCTACTGCATAGGGCTTTTAGATGCTGGACTTTCAGCAGAAATAGAAGAATAGTATAATTAATATTATCAAAAAGTGGAACTAAAATTATCAAAACCTATTTGTTTTTTCGATCTTGAAACTACAGGAATTGACATTACCAAAGATCGTATCGTAGAAATCTCAATCCTAAAAGTATATCCTAACGGAAATAAAGAAAGCAAAACGTGGAAAGTAAACCCTACCATTCCCATACCCCCAACAGCTTCTGCAGTACACAAAATAACCGATGAAATGGTAGCCAACGAACCTACTTTCAAAGAGCTGGCAAAACAGATATACGATATGATAAAAGGTGCCGATTTGGCAGGATACAACTCCGATAGGTTTGATATTCCACTACTTGCCGAAGAAATGTGCCGCGCAGGCATTGATTTTAGTCTCGGCAAAAGCGTAACTATTGATGTACAAACCATCTTCCACAAAATGGAGCAACGAACCCTCTCGGCTGCTTACAAGTTCTATTGTGGCAAAGACCTTAACGATGCCCATAGTGCCTCAGCCGATACCAACGCTACCTACGAAATACTCAAAGCCCAGCTCGACCGCTATGACGAGCTGGAAAACGACATCAAAAAGCTTAGCGACTTTACCTCTCGCAAGCAAGCAGTTGATTTTGCGGGTTTTATAGCTTATAATGACAAAGGCGAAGAAATATTTACTTTCGGAAAACACAAAGGAAAACGCATAACCGATGTATTGCTTAATGAACCTGGCTACTTCGGTTGGCTACAAAATGCTGATTTTCCCCTTTATACAAAAAAAATACTTTCCGATATAAAACTTCGCCGCTTGCAGCAATAAATAGGTGCTTATTCACCATACTGATTTATTAACACCTTACCCCAATGGAAACAGAATATTATACCCCAGAAGAAAAAGCAGCTATAGAGGAAAAATATAACGAACTCCTAAGTGTTAGCTACCAAACACTTAATGAGGAAGATAAAAAACTAATTCGCTTGGCTTTTGATACCGCTGTTGAAGCCCATAAAAGCCAACGAAGAAAAAGCGGTGAACCTTATATTTTCCACCCCATAGCAGTAGCAAGAATAGTGGCAGCTCAAATAGGATTAGATGCTACCTCTATCAGCGCTGCATTGCTACACGATGTGGTTGAAGATACCAGCTATACCAATGAAGATATGGAACGTATCTTTGGTAAAACAATAGCCCATATAGTAGCAGGACTTACCAAAATATCACACCTCAGTAGAGAAAATGATATTTCATTGCAAGCCGAAAACTTCAGAAAGTTGCTGCTAACAATGAATGATGATGTAAGGGTAATACTTATCAAAATTGCCGACCGCTTGCACAATATGCAAACAATGGACGCTATGGCTGAATACAAACAAACCAAAATAGCCTCCGAAACATTGTATATCTACGCCCCTATAGCACACCGCATAGGATTGTACAACATCAAAACCGAACTCGAAGATTTATCACTCAAATATACCGACCCAGAACGCTACTTTATGATTCTCGGAAAAATGGAAGAATCTAAAGAAGAACAACAATCCTACATCAATGACTTTACCAAAATAGTAGCCAAATCGTTAGACGAACAAAAATTAGACTATTATATAAAAGGACGCCCTAAATCTATTTACTCCATCAATAGAAAGATGGAATCTCAAGGGGTGAGTTTTGAAGAAGTGTATGACAAGTTTGCCATACGCATCATTTATAAAAGTGACCCTTCCGAAGAAAAATTCTTAGCTTGGAAAATCTATTCCATAGTCACCGACCACTTTCGCCCTAACCCTACACGCTTGCGCGACTGGATATCATCACCTAAATCCACAGGGTACGAAGCACTACACATTACCGTAATGGGACCTAAAGGAAAATGGGTAGAAGTACAGATACGCAGCGAACGTATGCACGAAATAGCCGAAAAAGGCTATGCAGCACACTTCAAATACAAACACGGCGATCAAAAAGAAGAAGGTATAGAAGTATGGCTCAATAGGCTTCAAGAAGTCTTTGAAAATAGCGATACCAATGCTGTAGATTTCGTAGAAGATTTTAAACTAAACCTTTATTCTAAAGAAATATTCGTCTTTACCCCTAATGGCGATATAAAATCACTCCCCAAAGGAGCTACTCCTTTAGATTTTGCTTTCTGTATTCACACAGGAGTAGGATTAAAAACGCGCGGTGCAAAGGTAAATAATAAGTTAGTACCTCTAAACTATGTACTGAAAAGCGGCGATACAGTAGAAGTTATTACTTCTGAAAATACCAAACCTACCAAAAACTGGCTAAACTACGCCACCACCTCTAAGGCACGAAGTAAGATAAAAAATGCACTGAAAGAAGAAACCAAAGAGGTAGCTTCAGAAGGTAAAGAAATACTTATCAGGAAGCTAAAACAGCTGAAAATTTCACTTACCGAAGATGTAGTAAATGATTTGGTAAGTTATTTCAAAACAAAGACAAGTTTAGATATTTACTATCAAGCAGGAACAGGTGAGATTACAAACCAAATGCTAAAAGAGTTTGCCTCACATCGCAGTTCATTCTTTGGCTTTTTCAAAAGTAAAACAGTAAAAAAAGCCCCCGATGAACCCACATATTCCCCTGATAAGCACTACGACAGCATTGTATTTGGCAAAGAAGAAGAAACCCTTGATTATACATTTTCAAAATGCTGTAACCCCATTCCCGGTGACCCTATCTTTGGCTTTGTAACTATCAATGAAGGGGTAAAGGTGCATAAAAAAACTTGCCCCAACGCAATATCAATGCAATCAAACTATGCCTATCGCATTATACAAGCCAAATGGATAAAATCAGATGAGCAAGATTTTAAAGTAAGTTTAAAAATTAGTGGTATAGATCGCAATGGGCTTATCAGCGATATTTCAAAGGTAATATTAGATAGTAAATTTGTGAAACTTACCAATATAAATATAGACACCGAAGGTAATGTATTTAGTGGTAAAGTATCAATTTCTATTAATAATAACGCTACTCTTAAAAAACTGATGCAGGATATAAAAGCTATAAAAGGAGTAGATAAAGTTATACGATTATAATATGCGAAAATTAGCTAATAGTGAGCTTCAGCGTTTAGATGTAACAACGTTCAAAGAAGCAGCCAAAACACCTATAATAGTAGTTTTAGACAATGTTCGTAGCCTTAATAATGTAGGCTCGGTATTTCGCACTGCAGATGCTTTTTTGATAGAGAAAATATACCTTTGTGGTATTACAGCCACCCCTCCTAATAAAGAGATACACAAAACAGCTTTAGGAGCCACCGATAGCGTAGAATGGCAATACATAGCCGATACACTTGAGGTAGTAAAACAGCTTAAGAATGAAGGAGTACGCATAGTGAGTGTTGAACAGGCAGAGTATGCTACTATGCTACAAGATTTTACTCCTGTAAAAGACACTAAGTACGCTGTTATCTTTGGTAATGAAGTGAAAGGAGTTGCACAAGAAGTAGTATCAACATCAGATGAAGTGATTGAAATACCACAATATGGCACCAAACATTCCTTAAATGTCTCAGTGAGTGCAGGAATTGTACTATGGGAGTTGCTAATGAAATTAAAAAAAGCCTGATAGCAATTATATCAGGCTTTTTTAATGTTTTTATCTTTTCTTTCTACAAGCTCAACGTATTGCATAGAGAATATTTCTACATTGGCTTGCTTAAAAGTATTTTGGATATTCTTCACCAAGTCAGATTTTATAAAGTACATATTTTCAGGAAGGAAAGTATAAGCATTTGGCTCATATAAAGCATTTACCTCGCCTAACGATAACTGAAAAATATAAGGGTGAGGTTTAGGCGATATGCCATTGGTCATTAAAGCTGCTTCTATAAGTAATTCTTCTATTAGATTATCGGGGTAATCATAGCGTACTTTTATATGTACATTTAGAGCTAAACCTATTTCTTTTCCAATAGAAGAATAATTCATTGTAGCTCCTCCTAAAATAGCCGAATTAGGTATTGTTACATCTTCATTATTAATAGTTTTCAACCGAGTTACTAAAGCGTTTTTTTCTATTACAACCCCTATTATTTCCCCAGATTTTATCCAATCGCCTACCTGAAATGGGCGCATATAACTAATAAAAACCCCTGCAATTGCATTAGAAATTGCTGATGAAGACCCTAATCATATAAGTACCCCTAAAAACATAGAAATACCTTTAAAGGCATCACTATCTGAGCCTGGCAGATGAGGAAATATAATTACTAATGCAAGTACATAAAGCATAGTACGTATTAGTACATAGGTAATATGAGCCCATTCGGGGTGAAAACCTCTAATTTTCAAGATACCACGCTCTATTTCTAAAGCAAAAAAGCGAAATATCTTTAATATATAGCGTGTGATAACAATAATAACTATAATATTAAATAAATGGGGTAAATATCCGATAATTGCTTTTCCTACATCTTTAATAGGCTCTGAAAACCAATGTGTTATAATTTTTGATAAGTGCTGTGTAGAAGGGAATATATCAAAGATTAGAGGAATAATAGTTACTATTAAGAATAAGAATATAATAGCTTTTACAACTCCTAATATTTTTAAAAGTACTTTTACAATACGTTTTCTCTTGATAAGCTCATAATTTTTTATTTTGATACCTGTTAAAAAACGATGTTCAGAATTTATAATAAGCCTTCTTAGAAAACGAAATAGCTTATTGATACCCCATATAAGCACAAAAGCTATCAAGAGTACCAAGCATAGCTCTCCTAAGCGTATGAGTACCGCTTTGAGGCTGTTTTGCTCTTTGTACTTAGTGATAACATTTTTAATAATATTTATGTACTTTGTAGCCAAATCATTTTGGTTTGTATTCTCCCAAAGAGCATCTACTATTGTGATACTAGCAATAATTTTATTTTGATATGCTACTGATAAGCAATCGCTTAGAGGCATAATTTTGATAGAGTCAGCTACAAAAAAAGGATCTTCATACAGTTCTTTTAGTTTATCTTCTACATATTTAGCTCGTGTTTCTACATCGTAAGGTCCGTAAGAGTTGTACAAGTAAAAGAGTGTATCTTTTTGAAAAACAACAGGTATCCCTCGTATTTTGGCACGTAATTGTTCAATTTCTTTTTCTTTTTTGGCAGTAGCTATAGAGTCGGCTGTACTTTTAGTGTCATTATTTGTTTTTTTTGCATTAATAAGCTCCTGTATTTCATTCAGTAATAAAGCTATACGCACAGAATCTTTTTGCCTAAACTGCTTAATAATCTCTATTTCTCTTTGTACATCTTTATTTGTAAGAGTATCGTGGGGCTGAGCTTGCAACCCACATACTTAATAATAAACATATTATAACAATAAATTTATAATGTATTTTTAAAATGATAATTATACTGCAAATATACGATTTTTTTGAAATCTTCAAAAAATAAAAAACTTCAGTAAAGTTTTTTATAACTCTACCAAAGTTTTTAAAAAATATAACTATTAACCTTAATTCAAATCTTCAAGCACTTTTACAGCTTCGTCTATATATACATCTTTTTGCAAGCTTTCGTGCCAACGATCACGGCGAAGTTTTAAATCTTCATTTGTTTTTATTTTTGCCTCATCGGAAGCTACTGAACTAAATTTTAAGTCTGATTTATAGTCGCTTATAGCTTTGAATTTTTTAGCTTGTTCTTCATTTTTCTCTATTACTTTTTTATAAGCTTCATAGTTTAGCGGAAATACATTTTCTTTTTGTTGTTGCTTTACGTATTGTGCATTTTCATCTATGAGCTTTAAATAAGCGTTTTCGGCAATGCGTTTTTTGCTATTTTCTATAGCTTTCTCAAAATTAGCATTGTTTGTCCAAGGGATAAATTTAGCAGCTTCTATTTTGTCCCAAGGCATTGCGTTAGGCATATCCCTTTCTCCAACATCAATATATTTGTACTTATCAGGGACTACTACATCACTTTCTACGCCTTTTAACTGAGTAGAACCTCCATTCACGCGGTAAAACTTCTGTATAGTGATTTTTACAGCTCCTAAATCGCCGTAGTTGTTTTGGCGTAAAAAGCTATTTAAATCTACAAAGCTTTGTACAGTACCTTTACCAAATGTTTGTCGCCCGCCAATGATAATAGCGCGTTTGTAATCCTGCATAGCTGCAGCTAAGATTTCAGAAGCTGATGCTGATAATTCATTTGTAAGTATCACCAACGAACCATCCCATTGTGTTTTAGGGTCGTTATCTGAAAGTACATCGCGACTACCACGAGATGATTTTACTTGTACAATAGGCCCTTTGGGGATAAATAGTCCTCCTATATCTACTACAGTTTTTAGTGAACCACCTCCATTGCTTCTTAAATCAACTATTAAACCATCAATATTTTCTTTTTTTAGTTTTTCAATTTCTAATGCTACATCGGTGGCTGCATTACGTTGGTTTACATCTTCAAAATCAATGTAAAATTTAGGTAAATTGATAAGCCCATAACGTTTTCCGTTAGCAGTTATTACTACAGACTTGGCATAGGTTTCTTCAATTTCTACAACATCTCGTATAATAGGCACTACTTCTATGGTGCCATCTACGCGTTTTACTGTAAGGCGTACTTCGGTACCTTTAGGTCCTTTGATAAGTTTTACAGCATCGTCTAATCGCATACCTACTACATCTACAGGCTCGGCACTACCTTGTCCTACTTTTAGTATTTGGTCCCCTACTTCTAAAAGTTTTCCTTTCCATACAGGTCCTCCCAAGATAACGTTTGTAATAGCTATACCGTCTGTTTTCTTTTGTAATTGTGCTCCAATTCCTTCAAATTTTCCCGACATATCACGATCAAATCCTTCTTTTACATCGGGAGCCATATAATTGGAGTGAGGGTCAAAAGTTTCGGTAATAGCATTTACGAATATGCTAAACCACTCTTCACGAGTAATGTCGTTGTACATATTGAACATTTCACTAATCGTTTTTTGAGTAGCTTCTATTGATTCTTTTCTTAGTTCCTCGTCTTTTTTAGGCTCATATTTGGCATCTTTCTCTTTTTTAGTAACTTCTTCTTTTTGTTTGGTAATAAAAGAAGAAAGGGTAGAGAATACGATGATTTGTTTCCAACGTGTTTGTAATTCGGTTTTATTTTTTACGAATGACAAATTATCATAGTCGGTATTGATACTTTCGTTGGAGTTTAGGTCTATAGGTTTCCCAAAGATAACTTTAGTAACGCCTTCAGCTTCTTTTATGCGCTGTTTCAAGCGGTCATAAGTAAGATAGAAAAAACTAATATCACCATTTTTTAAATCATCGTCTAAACGAGTTTCGTATTTTTTAAACTCGTCAAAGTCTGATTGCAAGAAATAGCGTTTTTGCCCATCAATATTTTTTAAGTAACTTTTAAATACTTTTTTTGAAAAAGCATCGTCTATCTCTATGGGACTAAAGTGTGCGCGTGCAAGCACGTGCTCAACAATCTCTAAAAGAACTTGTTCTTTATTTTTTTCGGGATTGTTAAAGTTTTTACTTGTAAAACTACAAGATGCAAACGAAATGAATAGTAAAAATAATACTGCCGAAATATTTTTCATTATTAATAAAAATGTTTTTAAATTGATATCATATCCAACACCTAATTTAATCAAATATTGTGCCTTTCTCGTGTTGGGCTAATGATTTTTACATTTTGGAAAGCGATAGCTCCCCTGATAACCCCTGAAATGGTATCGTGTAAAGCCTTAATAATCTGCATTTTCAGTTCATTTTTGTGATAGATAAGGCTAATTTCGCGTGCGGGGTAAGGTTCTACGAAATAATGTACACATTCTTTTTCTTTTTCTTTGAGTTCTAAAGTATGCAAATATGGCAGCAGTGTCATACCCAGTCCTTCGTTTGCCAATCGTACTAATGTTTCGAAACTACCGCTTTTTAGCTGGAAATGCTGTTTTGATTCTATAATATCTTGATTGCAGATATTTAGTACACTATCTTTAAAGCAATGTCCGTCTTCGAGCATCAGGATATCATTGATATCAAGATCTTCGCTATAGATAGTTTTGGCGTTTTGCAAACGGTGATTTACAGGGATATACGCTACAAAGGGTTCATAGTATAGTGGTTTTTCTATGATGTTGGGATTATGCAAAGGTGTAGCTAAAATACCAGCGTCATATGAGCCATCGGCTATTTTTTTGAGGATATTTTCCGTAGTTTGTTCCTCAATTTTCAAGCATACTTTTGGGTATTTTTTAATGAAGTTTGTTAGGAACATTGGCAATAGGGTAGGGGATACAGTAGGGATAATACCTACTCTAAATTCGCCACCTATGAATCCTTTTTCTTGTGCTACGATATCGTTCATTCGCTCAGATTCGTTTACGATTACCTGAGCTTGTTTTACGATACGTTCTCCTACTTCAGTAATTTGTAGTGGTTTTTTGCTTCTATCAAAAATGATAACACCTAATTCTTCTTCCAACTTTTGTATTTGCATACTCAAGGTGGGTTGTGTAACAAAACTATGTTCTGCGGCGGTTGTAAAATTTTTGTATTTGGCTACAGCCAAGACATATTGAAATTGAGTAATAGTCATATCAACTTCTTATTTGAATTCTGGTAATACTTCTTTGCCTATTTCTTCTAGTACTTCTGCAGCGGGGCGAGTACTGTATTTTAGTACTAACATTGTGTGGTTTACGCCTATTTTTTCCAACTCTTGGAACATATCTATCAGGTAGTTACGTCCTAATCTAAAACCTAAGTCTATTTTTTGAGGTTCAAAATTAGGGTCATCCATCAGGTCTATATATACAGGCTGGATATAGGGTTTTTTAGGTTCGCCGTCTTTAGCTAGGGCTTCATTCCACTCTTCAACAATTTTTTTAGTAAAAGCGAAATCACGAGGGTAGTAAATCCAACCATCAGCATTTTTGGCTATCCACTCGAGGTTTACACCGCCTACGTGCCCTGTTACGTACATTGGTATATTTTTGCGTATGGGTTTAGGTACTACATCGCCTACATTAGCCATTAGTGTACCGTAGTCGTTGTTATAGGTGGGGAAATCTTTACTCCAAAGCTCGCGTAGCATTCGCATATGTTCTGATACACGGGCACTGCGTAATTCGAAAGGTTTGTTAAAAGCAGGATATTCTACGGGTCTGTCGCCTGAGGCTACTCCCATTATAAATCTGTTAGGGAAAAGGACATCGAGGCTTGCTGAGGCTTTTGCTACGTGTAATGGGTGTCGTAAGGGTAAGATAACGCTTGCGATTCCGAATTTAATTTTTTTAGTAAGCGAAGCTATATGCGAAAGATATACCCAAGGGTCATATATTTGCCCTACTTCTTTAAAATCGGGGTTATTGAGTGGGATATCGCGTACCCACACGCTTTCATAACCTAATTCTTCAGCTCGCTGTATAAGCTCTACTTGGTGCTCCATTTTAGGAATGGCACCTTCATATGCTTCAATGGGTAATAAGATGCCTATAGATAATTTATTAGGGTCTATCATAACTGATGATTTTTTATTTTGCAAAGATACAAAATAATGTTTAATTACAAATATTTAATGATTATTTTTTTTGCTTACACACTCGGCAGCACTAGCTTCGGTGCGAGCCGCACAGGCTTTTAACCTTCGTCACATACTCGGCTGCGCCAGCTCGCCGACTTTCCTTCGCTTATCCTTCGCTCATCTTTCGCTCATCTTTCGCTCATCCTTCGGTGAGAAGAATTTTGGATTTTGAATTTTGAATTGTGAGACTTTTGGGCTGATTTGGAAGTGGGGGTATTGCTAATGTTGTGGTTTAAAGATCGAATACTGATGTTCTTTTGGTGTAGAATAAGTCTTTGATTTTCAATAAAGAAGCTAATAATAAATACACGCCGAACCAAGCACCAAGTGTGGCAAATGTGCCGTAAATGAAGAATATTCGCACATCTTTGGCACGTACACCTAATTTCTCGGCTAATCGTGATGATACAGCAAAGCCATATCTTTCAAGAAAAAATCTGAAACCTTTCATTTGTAATAAGTTATGGGTTAGTTTTTTTATTTTTAACTTTAAAAAGTAATAATACTCCTAGTGCAAAAAATACGAGTAGTGATAGGGTTGCGTTTCGCATATTGCTGGTATATTGGTCTATAGCACCATAAACTCCCATTCCTATGACAATCCCTATTTTCTCTGTAATATCATAAAAGCTGAAGAATGAGGTTGTATCATTTGTTTCGGGTAGGTAGGCTGCATAGGTGGAACGCGAAAGTGTTTGTATGCCGCCCATTACGAGCCCTACGAGGGTGGCTAATAGGTAAAAATGGAAGGGCTTATGGATATAAAATGCTATTACACAAATTATTACCCATATGATATTCAACAAGATCAATGTATTGATATTGCCCCACGCTTCTACAGCTTTTACTGTTAGTTTAGCTCCTATGATAGCTACCAGCTGAATGATAAGTACGCTTACTATCAGTCCCATAGTGCTTTCGGTTTGGCTTGCCCAAGCTATCTCTTGTTCGCCAAAATAGGTGGCTACCAGCATTACTGTTTGTACGCCCATACTATACACAAAAAAAGCGATTAAATACCATTTTAGTTTTTTAGAAGTAGCGAGTTGTTGCCATACTTTTTTGAGTTCTTTGAAGCCATTTAAAAATATCTGTCGGCTTAATTTTCCGCGCTCTTTTTGGTAGGTAGGTAGATAATAGAATGGGATAGCACTAAAGATTATCCACCAAATGCCTACGGTAATAAACGATATACGCATAGTGGTAAGGGTGGTTTCTACGCTTTTGTTTTCGAAGCCTACCCATTCGGGCTTTAATACCATTATAAGATTGAAAATCAGTAATATTACACTCCCTGCATAGCCTAAGCTGTAGCCTTTGGCACTTATGGCATCGTATTGTTCGGGTAGGGCTATATCGGGCAAGTAGGAATTGTAAAATACGATGCTTCCCCAGAAGCCTACTACACCACAAAAATAGCATAACAGGCTAAAATAAATATGCTCTAACGAAAACCAATAAAGTGTGATACTTGAGAGTGCTCCTAAATAGCAGAAGAAGCGCATAAATGACTTTTTATTGCCTAAATAATCGGCAATACCGCTTAATATGGGCGAGAGTATAACGACTGCAGCAAATGCCCAAGCGGTTACAAAGGTGATTACTGAGGTGCTTTTTACGGGTGTTCCTAATAAATTAATATGGGTAATGCCTGCAGTGCGAAATAGCAATCCGTAGAATATAGGAAAAATAGTAGATACAATAGTTAGCGAATATACAGAATTAGCCCAGTCATAAAATGCCCATGCATTCAATAACTTTTTATGTCCTCTTGGTAATACTTTTGTCATTTTATTATGATTTTTGGAGGTTACTCCATTTTTCGATGCCATAGATTACGAAAAAACCTACTATAGCGAGTAATAAGGCTGTTACTACTTGGGCATCGTTGTGGGTTATCATTTCAAAGGTAGAAGGTAGTACGCTTTTTTCGTGTATTACGCTACCATTTAGGGGGTCGGTTTGCAGTGTTTCTTTCCAAGGCCATACTTTATTTAGCGAGCCTATTATAAAACCGGTAAGCCCTGCAAAGGTGAGGTTGCGATACTTAGCAAATAACCATTTCAAAGCTTTTGAAAAACTTAAAATACCAGTAAGTGCACCCATACCAAAAATTAAAATAATTTTGAAATTCCAACTGCTAAGGGCATCAAGTACTGTGTGATAGGCTCCTAAAAGTACTAAAATAAAAGCTCCCGATATACCGGGTAGTATCATTGCACAAATAGCTAATGCTCCACAAAGAAATATAAAAAACACATTTTCATTACTGCCATTCACCAATGGCGGAATAACTGTAATTATATAGGCTATCGCTCCAGCAAGTAGCATCACCATAATGCTACCAAAGTTCCAGCGTTCTATTTCTTTCATCAAAAAAAGCACACTTGCCACCATCAGCCCAAAGAAGAAAGACCATACCATTACGGGTTCATTTTCTAATAGCCATTTCATTATTTTAGCTAGTGAAAGGATACTGATACCTATTCCAGAGAGTAAGGCTACGAAAAAGCTGCCATTGATGTGTTTCCAAAAGGCGAGGATACCTTCTTGGGTAAGTATTTTTATGGCTTGTAGGTTTATCTTGCTGATGGAATTTATGAGCTCTTCGTAGATGCCCGAAATAAAAGCTATAGTACCTCCAGATACGCCAGGAACTACATCGGCTGCACCCATTGCTATTCCTTTTAGTGAGATGAGGATATAATCTATAAAAGTTCTTCTCATTGTATAAATTTCTATTTTTCGGCGACAAAGATACTAATTAATTCTCAACAAAAAAAACTTTGCCAAAGGTAGCGAGATGAATTCCACTTCCTTTGGCAAAGTTTTTTTGCGATGTTATACTATTTTTAATAGCCGAACAATTCTTCTAACGAAAGTTTCTTGAACTTTCCTATTTTCTTTAGTTCTTCTGTTGAAATGTTTTTCTCTGAAGCTAAAATTACGTAGGTGTAAGGCTTTTTAGCAAGGTATTTACTATGAAAGTTTGTTAAATCTTTCATACTAACATTATCTATATTATTATAAATGTTTTTCCTAATATCGTAGTTCAAACCTAATTCTTTTGCGGCTAAATAGCTGTAGATAATACCATCTTGGGTGATGCGTTCAGATTCTATTTCCTTTTTCAACTGTGTTTTAGCTATATTTAGGTTTTTTTCTACTGTAGGCATTGAGGTTAGCAATTCGTCCATTGCTTTTACAGCCTCTTTGAACTTATCGGCTTGCGAACCTACGTATGCCAATAGATAGTATTTACCGTCCTTTTTGCTTGGAGAGCCGTAATAACCAAAAGTGGCATAAGCTAAGGCTTTGCTCTCACGAATGTTTTGGAATACTAATGACCCCATACCGCCACCAAAGTAGTTGTTGAATACGCCTATTACGGTGCTTTCTGCGGGGTTGTAAGGAGTAGTATTGCGAATCCAGCGGGTTTCAGCCTGTACCATTTCGTAATCGGTAAATAGTACTTGGTTTTCTTTTTGCTCTACTTGCTTGAATACTTTTGCAGCAGGAGCCTTAGCAAATTTGGCAGGGATTTTGTGCCATTTGCCTAATTTGTTGGTAAGCTCTGAAAGAGAAGCAGGACCATAATAGATAATGGTTTGTTCTAATTCGTTTAGTTTTCTTACTTTACTTACCAATTCTTGGCTGCTCATCTTTTCTATCTGGGCGTTAGAAAGTGAATTGTTATATTTGTTTTTTGCTCCGTACATTGCATAGCTTGTAAGAGCTTGCATTATCTGTGTTTTATTTGTTTTATTGTTGATACGTGATTTGTAAGTTCTTTCTTTTAGTGCTTTCAAAGCATCTTCGTCCACTTTTGCATTTAGTACTAATTCTTCGTAAAGTTTTACAGCTGCTTCAAAGTTTTCTTGTAATCCTTCAATGAAAACGGTAGTGTATTCTTCGCCTACAGTAATATTGAAGCTTGATGCTATTTTATAGAACTCTTTGGCGATTTCTTCGGCTGATTTTTTATCAGTACCTAAAAACTGGAGATAGCTTCCTGCCCAAGGAAGAACCAAATCATTGTTATAACCTATTTTGTAACGGAAGGATAAGCGGAACAAGTCATTGTCTTTATTTTGTACATAAAGTACCTCAGCTTTTCCTAAATTACCTTTTTGTAAATCTTTGTTATAATCTAAAAACTCAGGTTTTACAGGGGTGTTAGGGATTGCATCAACCATTTCAACGAAAGCTGAGGTTTTGTCGGCATTCATTTCAATAGGTGTAATTTGAGGTTTTTCTATCTTTTCGGTAATAGGGCGTTCTCCTTTTTTCTTATAGATAGCTACATAATTATCACCTAAATATTTATTAGCGAAAGCCATTACATCGGCTTTTGTGATTTTAGAGAGTTCGTTGATAAAATCTACTTCTTTGCGCCAATCTAAATTACCTGTAAAGGCATTCATTAGCATACTAGCCCTTCCGCCGTATGATTCTGTCTCTTCTACAGTAGATTTTTTCAAGTTATTGATGATAGCAGGAAGCAAATCTGCATCAAAATTACCTTTTTTAAGATTTTCTATCTCGTTTAGCATAAGTTTTTTTACATCATCCAAGTTCTGTCCTTGTGTAGGTGCCCCTGATAGGTATAGCACGCCATAATCGGTAAGCAGATATGAAAAAGCACTAGCACGCAACAATTTTTGTTTCATTACCAAGTTTAGGTCTATAAGTCCTGCTTTGCCATTTGTAAGTATAGCCCCTATAAGGTTAGCAAGGGCAGCGTCTTTTTCCTGATTACCAGGTAAGCGGAAGCCAATAGATAGGCTTTCTGCATCGGGACCTACTACTTCTTTGATAATAGGTGCGTTGATTGGGGCTTCTGCTTCAAATGTATATTTAGGCACATCTTTTCTTACCATATAGCTAAACGCTTTATCTATTTTTGCAATAGCTTGGTCAGGGTCAAAATCACCCGATAATATCACCCCCATATTGTTAGGCACGTAATAAGTATTGAAATACTTGCGAATTTCTTTCAGTGATGGGTTTTTAAGGTGCTCAACTGTTCCGATAGTTGTTTGTTGCCCGTAGTTGTGTTTTTGGAAGAGGTTTGCAAAGAGCACTTCAAACACTTCACTTCCATCGCTATCCAACGAGCGGTTTTTTTCTTCATAAACAGCTTCCAATTCGGTATGGAATAGTCGCAATACGGGGTTACGGAAACGTTCTGCTTGTACTGTGATGTATTTATCTAAAGCGTTAGAAGGAACATCATCGGTATAGACTGTTTGTTCAAACGAGGTAAAAGCATTTGTACCTTGTGCTCCCATATGGGTCATCATCTTGTCGTATTCGTTAGCAATAGCATATTTGCTTGCCACACCCGATACTTCGTCTATTTTTTTGTAAATTTCTTTTCGTTTTTCAGGGTCGGTAGTGTGGTTGTACTCTTCGTAAAGGGCGTCAATTTTTTCAAGTTCTTTTTGTTCTTTTTCCCAATCTAATGATCCGTATCTGTCAGTCCCTTTAAAGAGCATATGCTCAAGATAGTGGGCAAGCCCTGTATTGGTAGCGGGGTCGGTTTTGCTACCTGCTTTTACAGCTATATAACACTGTATACGAGGTTCTTTTTTAATAGGGCTTAGTATAACAGTAAGCCCGTTTTTAAGAGTATAGAACCTTGCATTGGTAGGGTCGTTAGTTACGTATTTGTAACTATAACCTCCACTTTGTGCTTCTTTCCACTCATAACTTTGAGCGAAAGTACCGAGAGTTATGGCAAAGGTAAAGAGCCATAAGAATAGATTTTTCTTTAGCATAAAGTAATTATTAATTTTAGTTTTATTGAATATTCTTATTTGTTTGTTATTCCTTCCATTTTCTACTATTGATGCGGTCTAATAACGGCTGGAAGCTATCAGCAATATCAAACTGAGTACCTATAGCATCAAAGATAGCGTCTTGGGTGAGTACCCATTGTGGTACCTCATCTGGTATTTTTCCGTCATTGCTATCAAAATAATCTTCGCGCCATTGTTCGCTGTCATAATAAGCCTCTAAAGCCTCATATTCGGGCTGTATAGCCTTCCATTCTTCCAATAGGGCTTCAGCATTAGTAAGGATACCCTCCAATCGCAAGAGGATATCATTCATTTTACTGATGTTTTCGTATCGTTCGTTCATTTTTTTTGCTTTTTGATTATATATCACTTCTAACTTATTGTTTCTTAAAAATTAAATTTCAGGAAAAATAATCTCTTTAGGAATGAAAGTATAGCTTTTTTTGTTGATAATTTGAATTTCTTTTAAGTAATTTTCTTTAGAGAATTTAAAACAATAAGGTTTTCCTCTCAAAAAATCCCATTGAACAATAGCTTCTGAATGTGTTACCTTAATTTTACTCCATCCCCCATCATCAGCAACGCCACAAGCACAAGTAAACAATAGATATTCACCAGTTTGTAAGCTACTTTTGCATAATTCACTGGGGACTATCAGCATATCTTCAAAATCAGGATAAGTAGCTATATCCTCGTAGTCAATGAGAAGCTGTAGATAACTACAATTTTCAAAACGAATACTATCGCGAATGAGGTATTCGTCTTCTTTTAGTGTAACTACATTGATTTTGAGTTTATTCATTCCTATTTATTTAGTAAATGTACATTCTGATATACCTTTCTAATCTCGTCTCTTACTTCCATTAGCGCAAAGCCCAACAAGTTCTTGCCACGCCACATAGCTATATTCTGTGCTTTCTCATTTTCTTTGCCTAAGCCTATTCCCCAAATAGTATCCATCGGACTTGCTTCTACTAATATTTTATCATTAGTAGAGAGTAAAAAGTCCATCATTTCCTTATTCTGAGTGAATTTGTAATAATTCCCATTGAGCACAATACTATATTTGGCTTTGTCCCATACCTGAGGGTCAAAGTTGCGCACTTTCCTTCCCAAGGCTTTCATCAGTTTAGGGTCGGAAGTGTTCATTATTTCTTTCTCCACCTCTTCATCACCAAATAACCGAGCTTTTTCAGCCATCATATACTGCTCAGCACAGTAATACTCATCAACATTTACACGAAAAGGTGAGGGTTTCCATTGCGAAAAACAAGATTCATTCACCACCTCTGCATTGGGCTTCCAAAAGAAAACAAACTTGGGCTTCTTTGCCGAATTGATAAAGGTCGCTTTAGAATATTTATAAGCACCTTTAGGTTGCCAAACTGGAATTCCTTCGTAGTAATAATCCTCCTCGTCATCTATATCTTGGTCATCCTCTTCCCATCTGTTGTAATGCCAAAAACAAGGATACGGAAAAAGTGCTTGGTACTCTTTTTGTTGTGCTGGGGTAAGGGTCTCATACCAGTCCCAAAACTCCCATTTATAACCTTCGCCAGCACCCATACGCCAGCCTATCGTAAATTCAGTATAAGCAGGGAACGCAATCCACTGCGGTGCCATAGGTGTAAAAGAAAGTTTTTCCATAAATGATTTTTTTATAGATGATAATCTGCCATAGCTTCGTAAAAATCAGCTTCATCAATAGCCATATTTTGGCATACCCACTTAGCAGCTTCTATATAACCTATCGATGCCGCACTAAGTTTTCCTAAAGGAAGGTCGCCCTCTGGCGTAATAAGGTATATTTCATCATTATGTGTCTCAAAATCAGGTGTATGGTATTCCATTTTCCTAATAGGATTTTCGTTGGCTTCTACTATACTGCTGAGGCTAGTATCTTCTTCGTTGTAAATTAAGATACCTCCTTTGGTAATTGCACTGATAAAAGCATTGTAAGTATCACGACTATCCGTAGTGGCAATATCGGTAATGAGAGCTACAATAGGTCGCAGGGCAGCACTTTGGGCATCAGCTTCTATAAGTACAAATTCGGTATCCTCTAAATGTACTTGTTGCCCTATTATGGGCTGTTGCAAGCAGTAGCTTAAAGGTTTGTTGTAGAACGCCATAGTGTGCAGCACACGCGCTAAAACTTCTTGCCTACCTTTTTCACCTGCTATTACTACACGGGTTTTGTCTTTGAAGTATTCATATAAAAATTCAGCAGGCGATAGGAGTTTTAGCCCCAATTGTTGTGCTTGTAGCAAATCGGGGTGGTGTTCCGAAAGGTGAGGATCTACCACCACACAATCAGTGTTGCTTGTCATTTCTTCAGGGAGGGTAGTAATATGATGCTTACTGCTAAGCTCTTTCATCAGCGGACGCAGATGAGTGCTAGGAGCTACGATAAAATGTATATTCATAATGTTTAATGATTAATGCGCTTAAATATCAATGACTCTAAAGGGGCTATATCCACACGCATATGTCCTTTACCATTTTCTATATATAGGATAGTTTGTTTTGTGCTGTAGAGTGCTTCTGTTAGGGGGTAACTGCCGTCATTCAAGAACCAACTGCCTAATAAATAAGCAGGCAACTGCAAATCAAAACCATAGCTGTCATACGGACTAAAATTGCTCACTATCACCCATTGTTCTTCCTCATTGCCTCTTGCAAAACTATACACTTTGTCGTTGTAATAGGCAGTATGCTCGCGGTTATAAGCGTGCAAGTCGGTATAAGCTCCATTTACCTTTAGGTTCAGTAATCGCTGATAGAAATCTCGCAAAGCCCGTTCAGCCTCCGAAAGCTGTCCCCCGTCAAAGCGTTTATTATTCACCCAGCGCTGGTGGGCAGGTACGCCTATATAATCAAAAATAGAGGTGCGAGACGGACTGCCAAAACCTGCCCATTCTGCCGCTCGCTCACCCACTTCCTGACCGAAATATACCATCACCGGCGACTCGCTGATAAGGGTAGAAACTACCATTGCAGGTTTAGCCTTTTCGGCATAGCCCGCAAATTCTGGCGAGGCTATACGTTGCTCATCGTGGTTTTCTAAAAAATGCAACATACGGTCTGAAATATCAGACAGGTTGTGTTGTATAGGGGCAAGGGTATCAGTGGTATGTCCGTAGCTAACGATAGCTCGTAGTGTATCATATAGTTGTACTTTGTCGTAGAGGTAATCCATCTTCCCTAACTGTAAGTAAGGGCGATATTCATTAGGGTTATACACCTCAGCCAACAAAAAAGCTTTTGGGTTATGATGCTTAATAACCGAATTGAGATAGCTCCAAAACTCCACAGGCACCATTTCAGCCATATCGTAACGGAAACCATCTACGCCTTTCTCAAGCCAATACAAAGCAATATCTTTAAACTTTTGCCAAGTATCAGGTACTATTTGGTTTTGCCAAAAGTGGTAATGTATCTCTGTAGCTTCATTTTCAAAACCAGCAGGTAGAGTAGGGAAGTCTTTAGTGCCATCAGGGCGTACCCCGTAGTTGAGCTTTACAGTTTCATACCAATCATTGCGATCGGGCTGAGAAGCACGCGCCCCATTGCCTGTCCATTTAGCAGGAAACTCGTGATACTCGCCATAAATACCCTCTGGCAACTGAAAAGCCTCGTTCGGGTTGTAATAGAAATTATTGTTTACAGCATAAGTTACCGAAACATCATCATCTTCACCAAAACCGCGTACTCCCTCAGGTTTAGCAATGCTCTCATAACGGCGTGCCACGTGGTTAGGCACTATATCCATAATCACTTTCAATCCGCATTGGTGTGTACGTGCAATAAGGGCTTCCCACTCCTCCAAACGTTGTGCAGGATTGTCAGCAAGGTCAGGGTTTATAGTATAGTAATCCTTAATGGCATAAGGAGAGCCCGCACGTCCTTTTACTACCGCCGGAAAGTCGTTACTGATGCCATAAGCTGTATAATCAGTAGTGAGAGCGTGATGTAATACCCCTGTAAACCATATATGTGTAGCTCCTAATTTTTTTATTTCTAATAGAGCCTTCTCAGTAAAATCCGAAAATTTTCCTACTCCATTTTCTTCCTTAGTGCCCCACGCTTTATTGGTAGTATTAGTATTCCCAAAAAGCCTTGTCAGCACCTGATAAACTACTATTTTATCGTTCATTTTAAACTATTTTTAGCTTCTTCTAATAACTCAATAAATACATTGTAATCAACTTTATGAGTTACCATATCCTCTATCATCATAACTCACTAATGCTATATACTTATCATCTATATAAATCTCAGCTATTAAATTGTCATAATTACAATCGCTACATATTAATATTTCTTTCTTCATACAAATAAAAAACTTTGCCAAAGTTTTTATAGCCTGTTGTGCTACAACCTTTGGCAAAGTTATATTTTATTAATCAGTATCGCCTGTACGGCTTGTACCCATAAGCATCAGGTAGGCTTTCAAGAATTCATCGAGCTCACCATTCATTACGCTATCTACATAAGTAGATTCGTAATTAGTACGTACATCCTTTACGAGTTTGTAAGGGTGCATCACATAGTTGCGTATTTGCGAACCCCATTCTATCTTCATTTTGCCTGCCTCTATTTCATCGCGTTTGGCTTGACGCTTTTTTAGCTCTATTTCATACAACTGCGATTTGAGCAACTGCAATGCCTTGTTCTTATTATCAAGCTGACTGCGGGTTTCGGAGTTCTCAATAATAATACCAGTAGGGTGGTGACGCAAGCGTACTGCGGTCTCTACTTTGTTTACATTCTGTCCGCCAGCCCCACTTGAGCGCATCGTCTCAAAGGTAATATCCGCAGGGTTTATTTCTATTTCAATAGTATCATCTGCCAGCGGGTATACATATACCGAGGCAAATGAGGTATGGCGTTTGGCATTGCTATCAAAGGGAGAAATACGCACCAACCTATGTACCCCATTCTCTCCTTTGAGGTAGCCAAAAGCATATTCACCTTCAATTTCAATAGTAACTGTTTTAATACCAGCCACATCGCCCTCTTGAAAGTTCAGTGTTTTTACCTTGTATTTCTGGTTGTTGCACCACATTGTATACATACGCAAGAGCATTGAAGCCCAGTCGCAACTTTCAGTACCACCGGCTCCTGCTGTAATTTGCAATACAGCACTCATAGCATCTCCCTCATCTGAAAGCATATTGCGAAACTCCAAAGCCTCAATAGCGTGTAGGGCTTGGGTGTATTGGTGATCTATCTCATCGGCTGTGGCTTCTCCTTCTTTAAAAAAATCAAGTAGTACTTCTACATCCGAGGTAAGACTTTCGGCTTCCTCATAGTCTTCTACCCATTTCTTTTTAGTGCGAAGCTCACGCATCACTTTTTCTGCTTCTTTAGCATTGTCCCAAAAGTTAGGTGCAAAAGTCTTTTCTTCTTCGTTACTTATTTCAATGCGTTTGGCATCTATGTCAAAGATACCTCCTTAACGCACCCAGGCGATTCACTAAATCCTTTACTTGTTCGGTATTTGTCATACTTTTAATATTTCAGATTCTTTAGTAGCCAATACTTCTTCTACTTTTTTGATGTATTTATCAGTAAGTTTTTGTACACGCTCTTCAGCATCTTTCTTGATATCGTCAGAAGTTTCTACTTTTTTTATCTCCTTATTTGCTTCTTGTCGGGCATTTCGCACGCTGATTTTAGCATCTTCCCCTTCGCCTTTAGCTTGTTTTACCAATTCACGGCGGCGTTCTTCAGTAAGCGGAGGAACAGTGATAATCACCATTTCGCCGTTGTTCATAGGGTTAAAACCTAAGTTGGCTATCTGGATAGCTTTCTCAATAGGCTGAATCATCTTCTTTTCCCAAGGCTGAATAGAGATGGTACGAGAATCAGGAGCTGATACGTTAGCAACTTGGCTTAGAGGTGTTTGTGCTCCGTAATAATCTACCATTACACTACTTACCATTTGCGGACTTGCTTTGCCTGCACGAATATTGCCCAATGCTTTATCCAAGTGTTGCAATGCTTCTTGCATCGCTTCTGATGTACTGTCTAAGATAATATTAATTTCTTCGTTCATTGTATTTGTTTTATTTATTAGTATTAGTTTTGTTTGATAGTAACTTTTCTATTTTCATTTGTAGGTTATTATTCTTCTTATGAAAGAAGAAAATAGCCACAATCAATAAAATTGTCAATAATGGTTGAATAAACACATATAAATAGATATTCACTGCTTCATAAGTAGTACCAAAGGTGTCTGCTAATAAATTCAAGGCTTCTACAGCAAGGTCAAAACATTTATGTAATAGATTTTGTTCCATTAGTTACGTGATTCTAATTGTTTAATAAAGCGCTTTTTCTCTCTGTATTGCACGTATTTAACTACAAAAAGTAGCAAAAGAGCAATATCTACCATAGGCATTAGAAAAATAAAGACAATAGCATTCACTTCTTTATAGGTAAACCCTGTAAAATTTGCCAATGATTGCATTACTTCACAACACCAATTGAATAATACTTTCATTAATCATTTTAATCATTAACCATTAACCATTAACCATTAACCATTAACCATTAATCATCAACCATTAATCATTAATCATTAACCATTAATCATTAATCATCAATCATTAACCATTAACCATTAATCATTAACCATTAATCATTAA
>NZ_KB291246.1:108881-129925 GCF_000318275.2 Capnocytophaga sp. oral taxon 332 str. F0381 | reverse complement strand
ATCATTAACCATTAATCATTAACCATTAATCATTGTTCTTATTTCTTCTTGTATATTTCTTCAAAAGGAAGCCTAAAACGTTCTCCCCGAATGCCTTGATCTTCACGCAGTCCGCAAGATACGAGCATATTCACTTCTGCTCCATAAGGCAGGTGTAATATCTTTTTTACGCGTCGGCTATCAAAGCCTTCTATAGGACAGGTGTCATAGCCTGCTTCTGCCATTGCCAGCATAAAGGTTTGCGCTACCAATCCGCAACTCTTGTGTACATTCACCCGCATATCACTTTCAGAAACGAGTTGCATCATAGGGTGAAACCAACTGCTAACTACCCCAAAAGTCTTGCGCAAAAGACCCAAAAGACCAAAACACCTGCTAAAGAGAAAAGGCATCAGCTGGTTGTAAAACTTCTCTTGTTCCTTGATGCGCTTGGCTTGTTTCTCTGGCGGACTATTGCGCTGTATATTACCGCGTTCAAACTCTAAAACCTTCTTGGCGTGCAGACGGTGTTTGTCCTGTCGGGTAACGAATTCTACCATTTGCTGTGCTGTAGTAGCCGTTTGCTGGTCAAGGCAAGCGTGTCCCAGTTTTTTGAGTAGTTCCTTATCGGTGATGTGATATACTTCATACAACTGCATATTATAGGTGGTAGGAGCCAGAGTAGCCAATTTAAGGCACTCCCGCACCTTCTCTTCACTAATAGGCGTAGGAGCGTAATAACGCACCGCCCTTCTAAAATCTAAAATGTCTTTTAACATATTGTTTATTTGTTGTTAGTTGTTAGAGAATGATGAGAAACTCATAGGGTTTGGAGTTTTATAAGGGGCTCCGAGTTACTTATCACTACACTTTGCCAAAGGTCGTAGCACGACAAGCAATTATAAACTTTGGCAAAGTTTATATCAAAATCTAATCATTAACCATTAATCATTAACCATTAATCATTAACCATTAATCATTAACTACGGTTCCTACATTTTCCCCTGCTACTACTTTAGCGAGATTGCCTTTTTTGTTCATATCAAATACAATAATAGGCAAATGGTTCTCTTGGCTAAGAGTAAAAGCCGTCATATCCATTACTTTAAGGTTTTTATCAATACATTCATTGAAAGAGACGTGACTAAACTTCACTGCATCAGGGTTTTTCTCAGGGTCTGCAGTATAGATACCATCTACGCGAGTCCCTTTAAGGATTACATCCGCATTGATTTCAATAGCGCGAAGTACTGCTGCCGAGTCGGTTGTAAAGTAAGGATTGCCAGTACCTGCTCCAAAAATAACCACACGTCCTTTCTCTAAGTGGCGTACTGCACGGCGCTTGATAAACGGCTCTGCTATAGATTCCATCTTGATAGCTGTTTGTAAGCGGGTAAAGATACCTTCGTCTTCCAAAGCACTTTGCAGAGCTAGTGAGTTGATAACCGTAGCCAGCATACCCATATAGTCGCCTTGCACTCTATCCATACCATTGCTAGCACCTGCAACTCCTCTAAAAATATTACCGCCACCTATTACGATAGCTACTTCTACACCTTGTTTTACTACCTCTTTTATTTCGGTAGCATACTCTTTTAAACGAGCAGAGTCTATCCCATACTGGCGACTTCCCATAAGGGCTTCCCCGCTGAGCTTGAGTAAAATCCTTTTATATTTCATATACAGAAAAAGATTTTGTTAATCATTAAAATTTTACAAAAGTACTTATTTTTATCAGAACTACCAAATAATTAACAAAAGTTTTTTTTGAAGTGTCAGATTATCATACTCAGTGAAATCCTTTTGCGCACACTATCAAGGGCTACCACCTTTACCTGTACCTGCTGGTGTAACTTTACTACCTCATTTACATCGGTAATATAATCGTCTTTTAGTTGCGAAATATGCACTAATCCACTTTCTTTGATACCTATATCTACAAAACAACCAAAAGCAGTAATGTTGTTTACGATGCCGTTTAGTATCATTCCCTCGCGTAGGTCGTCAAAGGTTTTTACATTGGGGTCAAACTCAAATACTTTGGCTTTCTCGCGTGGGTCAAGTCCTGGTTTTTCTAATTCTTTTAGTACATCTTTTAGATACAATTCTCCTGCCGTATCGGTTTGGTAGTTTTTTATGTTGATATTTGCAATGGCTTGTTTGTTGGCTATTAGCTTTTCTACCGAAATACCTATGTCTTTAGCCATCTGTTTTACTATGGGATAGGCTTCAGGGTGTACTGCCGAATTGTCTAACGGATTTTTTGGGTTGTGCACTCGCAAAAAAGCTACCGCTTGCTGATATACTTTATCTCCAAGTCGAGGTACTTTCTTCAGCTCTTCACGCTTGTTAAAAGCTCCGTTGGTAGAACGATAATTTACGATGTTTTCTGCCATCTTTTCGCCTATCCCCGATACATAACTCAATAACGACTTGCTTGCAGTATTTAGGTTTACGCCTACTTTGTTTACACAGCGTATTACCGTAGCATCTAGTTCGTCTTTCAGTAGCGATTGATTTACATCGTGCTGATATTGTCCTACTCCTATTGATTTGGGGTCTATTTTTACCAATTCAGCCAAAGGGTCGGCTAAGCGTCTGCCTATAGATACTGCGCCTCGTACTGTTACATCGTAATCGGGAAATTCATCACGGGCTATTTTAGATGCTGAATAAACTGAGGCACCCGCCTCGCTCACTACAAACACATCTATAGGGGTAGCAAAACGAATATTCTTTACAAAGCTTTCGGTTTCGCGCGAAGCAGTTCCATTGCCTATACTAATAGCTTCAATGGCGTGTTTGCTTACCATTGTTTGTAGCTTTTTAGCCGCTTCGGCAGTGTTTTGTTGTGGAGGGTGTGGATAAATCACATCGTGCTGCAGTAGGTCGCCTTTCTCGTCTAAGCATACCACTTTGCACCCTGTGCGGTATCCTGGGTCAATAGCTAAAATGCGTTTTTCGCCCAGTGGCGAAGCCAATAACAGCTGTGATAAGTTTTCAGAAAACACACTTATTGCTTTCTCATCAGCTTTATTTTTAGCTTCTTGCAATATTTCGTTAGCAATCGAAGGCTCTAATAATCGTTTGTAGCTATCTTTTATGGTTTTTCTCAGGAAATTGGCAGTTTCGCCTTCACTTTTAATGAGGTTATCTTCTATAAAAGGCAAAGTATCTTCAGGAGCTACCTGCACTTTCATCTTGATAAAACCCTCTTTTTCGGCGCGCAACATTGCCAATAAGCGATGTGAAGGGGCTTTGCTGAGTGGCTCGTCCCACTGAAAATACTGCTCGTATTTTTGTGCCTCCTCCTCATTGGCTTTATCTTTTTGTACTTCGGTAATTACAGCAGCTTTTCGCTGAAATATTCTTCGTAAACTGCGGCGTACATAGGTATTTTCGTTTATCCATTCGGCTATTATATCCGATGCCCCTTGTAGTGCTTCTTCTTCGGTAGTTACTTTATCGGATAGGTATTTGGCAGCTAATAGTTCAAGATTATTTACTCGCTGGCTCATTATTTGTTTGGCGAGTGGTTCCAATCCCTTTTCTTTAGCTACATCGGCTTTGGTTTTTCGTTTTTTCTTGTAAGGCAAGTAAAGGTCTTCCAATTCATTGAGTTCAAAAGAGTCTTCTATACGCTTGCGAAGGTCATCGGTGAGCTTACCTTGTTCTTCTATAGAGGATAATATGGTTTCTTTTCGTTTTAGGATATTGTCGTACTCACTTTGGGCTTTAGCTATTTGTTCAATCGCTACTTCGTCTAAATTCTGAGTATGGTCTTTTCTATAGCGAGCAATAAAGGGTATGGTGCAGCCTTCGGCAAGTAGCGACAGAGTGTTTTCAATAGATTTTTCGGTGAGTTGTGTTTTGCTTTTTATAAATTGAATGTTTGTCAAAATAATATAGTTATAAGGTTAAAATTTAATTTCGTGAGATTCGTAAGGGGCTGTATTGGGGGTAAAAATGCGCGCTGTGAGTTCGCCTTTTAGGCTGATGGTTTCACCTTCCACCCGTATCCAGCTTCCTTCGCGCAAGCCTACAACGGGTATATTGTTAAAATTTAGGAACTCTTTTATGCGGGTTTCGCGGGTTTCTCCTTGGTGCTTGCTATGTGGGTCGGGGTCTATATAATGTGGATTGATGTTGAAAGGTACAAGTCCTAAAGTGTTGAAACTAGGGGGGTAGATGATAGGCATATCGTTAGTAGTTTGCATTGTTACTCCTGCGATATTAGTACCTGCACTACTTCCCATATAGGGGCAACCATTTAGCACGGCTTCTCGCAAGGGTGCTATGAGCTGTTGCTGATATAATTGGGTAACTAATAGAAATGTATTGCCACCGCCAGTAAAGATAGCTTGGGCATTACGTAGGGTTTCTGCTGGATTTGCAAAGGTGTGTAGCCCTATAATCTCTTTTCCTATTGCCTTAAAAGCCTTGTGGGCTATGGCAGTATATTCATCGTGGCTGATGCCGCTGGGGCGTGCATAGGGGATAAATATGATTTGGTTTATACCTTCAAAAAAATTGATTAATTCATCTTGCAAATAAGATAAATAAGTGCCTCCATAAACAGTGGAAGTGCTTGCTAATAAGAGTTTTTTCATAACGATAGTACATTAAAAACAGCTGACAAAAGTAGGGTGTTTTTTTATATTATCAAAGAAAAAAGGGTATTTTTTGTGTAACGCTGTATAGGCTTAAAGTTTGGGATAATTTATTTATCCTTCGCTCAACCTTCGCTTATCCTTCGCTCAACCTTCGCTCAAGGTTCGCAGGGAAGAATTCTGAATTCTGAATTTTGAATTCTGAATTTTGAATTGGTGGGTGGAATTGGCGGAAGAACAAAATTCGCAATTGAGAATTCGTAATTCAAAATTATTTTGTACCTTTGTGCCATTAATAACGAATATTATTTACTATATGAAGTTTGAAACGAAAGCAATTCACGGTGTAAGACATACTAATAACCCTACTAGTGAGAATTGGGGGAGCACAGTTAATTTTGCTACTACTTTTCCTATCAAGGAGTTTGGAGTAGAGCAGGAATTTGAATACAGCAGGGTATCAAGCCCTACTCGTAAGGATTTTGAAACGCTTATTGCAAAATTGGAAAGCGGAAAATATGGGTTTGGTTTTGCTTCGGGTATGGCGGCTACGAGTTCTGTATTTACGATGTTCAAAGCTGGTGACCACTTCGTTTTTGGCTTAGATATTTACGGGGGTACTTACCGCATTATGCACGATATTTTCAATCAATTTGGTTTTGAATCTACTTTTGTTGATACTACCGATTTGGCTAAAGTGGAAGCTGCGGTAAAACCTAATACGAAAGCTATTTTTATAGAATCACCTTCAAACCCACTATTGGATGTTACTGATATAGTAGGGGTTGTGGCTATTGCTAAAAAACACAATTTGCTTACGATAGTGGATAATACATTTATGTCGCCTGTACTACAACGTCCTTTGGAACTAGGAGCTGATATTGTATTACACAGTGCTACTAAGTATATAGGCGGTCATAATGATATTATTGCGGGGGCTGCGGTGGTGAACGATGAAGGTTTGGCAGAGAAAATACGCTTTGCCCAAGTGGCTTTGGGAGCATTGGTCTCTCCTTTTGATAGCTGGTTGTTGCTAAGAAGTATGAAAACCTTAAAATTACGCGTAGAAAAAGCACAAGAGAACACGCTAAAACTCTTGGCATTTCTTAAAACTCACCCTGAAGTAGTGAAAGTGTATTACCCTACTGAAAATGACAATAAAGGTAAAGCAATACACGAAAAGCAAGCGAGTGGGGGAGGTGCTGTATTTTCATTCACTGTAAAAAGTGAGGCAAAGGCAAAGTCGTTTTTTGAGAGTCTGAAAATAGCTTTATTTGCAGTTAGCTTGGGAGGGGTAGAAACTTTGGTAACACACCCAAGCACGCTTACCCATACAGAGTTTCCTGAGGAAGAAAAAGTAGCTCGAGGGGTTACTCGTACGCTTATACGTGTGGCAGTGGGACTGGAAGATGCTGATGATTTAATAGCAGACTTTAAGCAAGCGTTAGAAAAATAATTAACTAAAAAACATATAATAATGAGAGTAGCAGTAGTAGGTGTTACGGGTATGGTGGGCAATGTGATGCTCGAAGTACTTGCAGAACACAAATTTCCCGTTACAGAGTTGATACCTGTAGCTTCAGAAAAATCAGTAGGAAAAAAAATTACCTTTCAAGGTACTGAATATACTGTGATAGGATTACAACAAGCCGTATCACTCAAGCCCGATGTAGCACTTTTCTCGGCAGGAGCAAGTGTATCTAAGGAATGGGCTCCTAAATTTGCTCAAGTAGGTACTACAGTGGTAGATAATTCATCGGCTTGGCGTATGGACGAGACTAAAAAACTCGTTATTCCTGAAATTAATGCTGATGTGCTTACTAAAGACGATAAAATTATCGCTAATCCTAATTGCTCTACTATCCAAATGCTGATGGCTTTAGCACCTTTACAAAAAAAATACGGCATTAAGCGTATTGTGGTTTCTACTTACCAATCTATTACAGGGACAGGTGTAAAGGCAGTGCGCCAGCTGGAAAACGAATATAAGGGCGAAAAAGGCGAAATGGCTTACCATTACCAAATACACCGCAATGCGATTCCTCATTGTGATGTGTTTGAAGATAACGGCTATACTAAAGAAGAAATGAAATTGGTACGCGAAACAAAGAAAATTTTGCGTGATGATAGTATTGCTGTTACGGCTACAGCGGTACGTATCCCTGTAGTGGGCGGACACAGTGAAGCAGTGAATGTAGAGCTTAAAACCGATTTTGATATCAATGAAGTACGTACACTTTTGGCACAATCGGCAGGTATAAAGGTGCAAGACAATACTGATACGAATACTTATCCTATGCCGCTATATGCCCACGGAAAAGACGATGTATTTGTGGGGCGTATTCGCCGCGATGAGTCGCAACCTAATACACTCAACTTATGGGTAGTAGCAGATAACCTTCGCAAAGGTGCAGCTACTAATACTATCCAAATAGCGGAGTACTTAATAGCGCATAAATTGTTATAATACTTGTTTTTAGGTAATAAAAAAAGCTGCCTTTTAATTGGGCAGCTTTTTATTTTCTTATCTTTATCACTTAAAAGCGATAGGTGATACCTACATTCAGTCCGATAGATGAGTAAGGAGCATCGGGGGCACCTTTTCCTTCCCAATCATAAGAACTTTCTAAAAGAGGTGCCATTTGGTTAGCCAATTGCTTATAGGCAGCCAATCTTTCATTGCCAGCAGGTAGGGCTTGTAGTAATCTTACGTAGTTTTTAAACTCATCTACACTTATAGTTCTGTTTATACCCCCTATAGTCTGTGAGGCTTTGAAGTTTTCTAATTTTGATTCCTTACGAGGTACATTGATATTTAAGTACTCACCTTCGACAAATAGAGATACGTTTTTAGTTAGCCCGAAACGATAGCCTACTCCTCCTATAAAACCAAAAGGCATTTTGCCGTGGAAACTGCTCTCAAACTCAGTATTTAAGCCAATAACAGCATTAGGAGGTGCTAGTGGGACAAACATATTCATCGGTAAATTGGCATTTAGGCTGGTTTTTACAGCTGTTTTTCCACCTATTTTGGTTACAGCTCCAGCGCGTACGTAAAGGTTATCGGTAATATCATATACCAATGACAACGAAGCACCAAACGCACGCCCGTGAGCTTTCATATCTACGATTTTATTCTTATTGGTTTGTACGTTATTACCGTGTAAGTAACCTAAAGCGAGCTCGACAGCTAAGTTGTTATAGAAGTAATAACCACCGCGTAATTGAGCTTGTAGCCCTTCGCCATAGCTACCTTTTAAATCGGTAATAGTGTTAGGATCGGAGGCATCTTTACCTAATACTTTTTGGCTGGACGGGAAGCCATAGCCTCCACTTACTGATACATACGTTTTTTGCGCATAAATAGTTGCTGCTCCTAAAAAGGCTACAACTGATAGTAAAATTTTTTTCATTGTTTATTTATAATTTCTTCAATTTTTTCAGTAGGTCTTCCAATTACAGCAGAGTTGCCATTTACTACTATAGGGCGTTCTACCAGCTTAGGATATTGCACCATAGCGTCAATAATTTCCTCATCGGTAAGTTGTTTTTCGGCAAAGAGCTCTTGCCAAATAGCTTCTTTGGTACGAACCAAATCTATGGGTGCTATATGCAGTTTGGCAAGTAAGGCTTTTAATTCTTCGGCAGTGAAGCCTTCTTTTAGGTAATTTACTACCTCATATTCTTTGCCTGAGGCTTTTAGCAGGTCTAAACCACAGCGCGATTTAGAACATTTAGGGTTATGGTAAATTTTTATCATACTAATATTACTTCTATGCCACGTTTTTCTAATTCATCTACAAATTCAGGGTCGGCATTGTTATCTGTTATAAGCATATCTATTTTTTCTACATAACAGATAAATCCAAAGCCGCGCTTGTGTATCTTTGAAGAGTCGGCAAGGACGATAGTTTTATCTACCCGTTCAATCATTTTGCGATTTAGGTGTGCTTCACCCACGTTGGTAGAGCTTAAACCATAGTCTAAGTCGATGCCTTCAATACCTAAGAATAGGGTAGTGCAGGAAAAATTATTAAGAGTTTCTTCTGCTAATACACCTACTGTTGAGGTTGAGTTTTTACGTACTTCCCCCCCTAAGTGAATAGTATTGACATTGGGGTTTTTGCATACCTCTAAAGCTACACGCAACGAAGGAGTTAGTACGGTAAGGTTGCGCAGCCCGAAGAGTTTTTGAGCCAATAAGTGTGCTGTAGAGCCCGATGATAGAATGATAAACTCATTCTCTTTGATATAATCTAAAGCCTTTGTAATAATACGGCTTTTTTCCTCTACATTTAGTGTTTCTTTTTCACTAACCGTTTGGTCAAAAACATAGCGCATTTGTTTGCTTGCACCTCCGTGAGTGCGATGCAAATAACCTTCCTCTTCTAAAAGAGTGAGGTCTTTTCTAATGGTTACAACCGATACTTTAAGTCTATCACTCAGCTCACTAACGCTGATGTATCTTTTAGTTTCTAAACTTTCTAGAATCTTTGCTTGGCGTTCATTTAGCACTTTCATACATATCGTTTTGAGAATTATTAATTTCGGCGCAAAGATAGAAATAATAACGAAAAAAACAAAAGAAATAGAAATAAAAAAGATTTTTTTATAGTTTAATCTATAAAAAAGGGCTACCCAAAAAGTTTTCTTTAACTTTTGGATAGCCCATTTTTTTATACAAATGATGAGATAATTACATTAGTTAATCATCTAATAGTGTCATTTCTTCAATAGATTCTTCGTCTTCGTCTTGGGAATCTTCTTTTACTTCAGTAGTTGTTTTTGGCTCTAAACGGAGGTCATTGAGGTTATAAGTAACCATAAAATTGTCTAAATCACCTAAAAACTCTTTGGTAATTGCTACTTTTAGGGCTGCATTTTCCATATTTAGGTGGATATTCTCGGTATTGCTATGTACCATAAAGTAAATAGACTGGTTACCTTTGTGTTTATCTATCAGTTTTTTGTAGTTTTGTACCAAATCGGGGGTTATATCTTGTATATTGAGATGTAAGGTTATCTTTTTAGAGAGTTGAGAAAGTACATCGGGCAACTGCATTACTTGCACGAACTGCATACGAGGTTCGCCTCGTTGCTGGGTTTCTTTATTGATATAGCCTTCTACAACTCTAAACTTGATATACAAAAACGCACTGGGCACCATATAGCGTTGGTACTCTAAGTAATCTTTATCAAAGATTCTAAATTCATAAGAACCGTCATAATCCTCAAGGGTAAAGAAACCGAAGCCTTTACCATTTTTGCTGGTGCGGTGTTGCACTTCGGTTACCATTCCTGCAACGCTGATTTCGCGTCCTATGAAGGGGGTAAGACTTTGGAGTTGTGCCAAGCCTATATTGCAAAAATAGCGTATTGTATGCTTAAAATCATCTAAGGGGTGTCCTGAAATATAGATACCTACGACTTCTTTTTCGCGGCGTAGCTGCTCTATATTACCCCACGACTCGCACTTGGGTAGGGTAGGTTCGGGTATTTCGGCTTCGTCTATTCCTCCAAATAAACTCATCTGAGCAGAATTTTTACTTTCTTGATATTTATTACCAAAACGTATGGCTTTTTCTATAAAAGGTATACCATCAGCTTCGGCATAAAAGTACTGAGCGCGGTGGCTATTGGCAAAAGAATCAAAACCTCCCGCTAAGGCGATACTCTCAAAGGCTTTTTTGTTGATATTCTTATAATCTACACGCTTAGCTAAATCGAAAATAGAGCTATAGGGGCGTTCTTGTCGGTTTTCTACAATCGTATCTACAGCAGCTTTTCCTACTCCTTTTACAGCACCCATACCAAAGCGTATATCGCCATTTTTATTGACTGCAAATTTATATAGCGATTCATTTACATCAGGAGGTAATACCTTTACGCCCATACGATGACATTCTTCGAGGAAAAAAGTAATCGTTTTGATGTCGCCCATATTGTTAGAGAGTACGGCAGCCATATACTCGGCAGGATAGTTGGCTTTGAGATAAGCCGTTTGATAGCCTACCCACGCATAGCAGGTGGAGTGCGATTTGTTGAAGGCATAGGCAGCAAACTTCTCCCAGTCTGCCCATATTTTATCTAATTTCTTACTATCGTGCCCGCGTTCTGACGCTTGTGTGATGAACTTAGGTTTCATCTTTTCCAGCACGGCTATTTGCTTTTTCCCCATTGCCTTACGGAGCATATCGGCTTCACCTTTGGTAAAGCCAGCTAACTTCTGCGAGAGCAACATTACCTGCTCTTGATATACTGTAATACCATAGGTTTCTTCTAGATATTCTTTCATATCGGGCAAGTCGTATTCTATAGGCTCAATACCGTGCTTACGGCGGATAAAACTCGGTATGTACTCTAAGGGGCCTGGACGATAGAGGGCATTCATCGCTATCAAATCGGCAAAGACAGTGGGCTTAAGTTCACGCATATATTTTTGCATACCTGTGGACTCGTATTGGAATATACCTACCGTTTCGCCTCGCTGAAAGAGTTCGTATGTTTTTTTATCATCTAAAGGGAAGGCTTCAGCATCTAACTCAATGCCGTGCCTTTGCTTGATATTCTCAATCGTATCTTTGATAAGAGTAAGGGTACTGAGCCCTAAAAAGTCCATTTTCAGCAAACCAGCACTTTCTACTACCGAGTTATCAAATTGGGTAACGAATAGGTCGGAATCTTTGGCTAAGGCTACAGGTACGAAGTTGGTAATATCGTCGGGGGTAATAATCACCCCACAGGCGTGGATACCGGTGTTGCGCACTGAGCCTTCAATAATATTTGCTTGCTGAATGGTTTGGTTGCTCTCTACATCGCCTTCGCCTGCCAAGAGTTGTTTGAGTTCGTCTACTTTAGGAAGCTCTTCGCTGCGCACCTTTTCGCGTAGCTCTTTGTCATTCCATTTGAAAAGTTTTTTCAATGAAAGTCCGGGTGGTTTTGAAGGCACTAAGGCTGCTAATCGGTTTGATTCTTGCAGCGGCACATCTAATACGCGGGCAGTATCTTTAATTGCTGATTTGGCAGCCATCTTACCATAAGTGATGATACGTGCTACTTGGCTCTCGCCGTATTTACCAATCACGTAGTTGATAACATCTTGCCTACCAGAATCTTCAAAATCTATATCGATATCGGGCATCGACACACGGTCTGGATTGAGGAAACGCTCAAACAGCAGGTCGTACTTTATAGGATCCATATTGGTAATATCCAAACAATAGGCTACTGCCGACCCTGCTGCCGACCCACGACCGGGTCCTACCGAAACGCCCATTTTGCGCGCTGCTGCAATAAAATCTTGTACTATCAAAAAATAACCAGGGTAGCCTGTTTTTTCAATAATAGAAAGTTCAAAATCTAATCGCTCGCGTATTTCATCGGTAATTTCGGGATATTTGCGTTTAGCACCCTCGTAGGTTAAATGACGTAGATAATTATTTTCACCTTTCTTACCTGTGGGGTCGTCTGCCACCTGAAAAGGTTCGGGAATATCAAATTTAGGCAAGAGTATATCACGTGCCAGACCATAGGGTGTTACCTTGTCGATAATTTCTTGAATATTGAGTATGGCTTGCGGTATATCTTTGAAAAGTGCCTTCATCTCGGCACTTGTTTTGAAGTAATATTCGTCATTAGGCATACCGAAGCGATAACCACGTCCGCGACCTATAGGGGTTTTCTGCTTCTCGCCGTCTTTCACACATAGCAAAATATCGTGAGCACTGGCATCTTTTTTATGGATGTAGAAAGTGTTGTTGGTGGCAACTAACTTTACTTGGTGTTTTTTAGAGAATTCTACCAATACGCTGTTTATGTGGTCTTCCTCCTGTTGCCCGTGTCGCATTAGTTCTAAATAAAAATCTTCACCAAAGAGGTCTTTCCACCACAGTAGTGCTTCTTCGGCTTGTTTGGTGCCTATATTGAGTATTTTAGAGGGAATTTCACCATTAATACCACCTGAAAGTACTATCAAATCATTTTTATATTCTGCTACAATTGCCTTATCGATACGAGGAACGTAATAAAATCCCTTAGTGGAAGCTATTGAAGCCATTTTGATAAGATTTTGATAGCCTTCTTTGTTTTTAGCCAATATAACAACTTGGTAGCCATTATCTTGATGGCTTCTATCTAAGTGATTTTCACAAATATTGAACTCACAGCCTATAATGGGTTTGACAATGGTCTCGGTAGGAGTCTCTCCTTTTTCTTCAGCTTCTTTGTTTTTAGACTCTGCCTCTTTATTGTGTTTTTGTACTTCTTGCACGAAGAGGAAAGCAGCCATCATATTACCGCTATCGGTGAGAGCTACAGCGGGCATTTTCTCTTGGGCAGTAATTTTTACCAAATCACTTATGGCTGTAGTAGATTGTAAAATAGAGTATTGGGTGTGATTGTGTAGGTGTGCAAAAGGAGCAGTTTGTAACAGCGCTACCTCTTCTTCGGAAGCGATTATTTCGGGGGAGTCTCCTTTGCTGCGCAGTGCCTCTGAAGCTTCTTTGAGATTTACGTGTTGTAAGCCTATTGGCTGAATAGGGGCTTTATGATGTGATTGAAACTCTCGCAGATAATCGGGGGTGAAAGTACCAGCAGCAAAGCCATCGCCGCGCCTTATAAGTTCGAAGAAACAGCGTGCGGTAGCCTCAACATCGGCAGTGGCATTATGTGCTTCCGAAAAAGGTATACCAAAGAGAAAAGAATGTAACTCGGTAAGGGTAGGTAACTTATAGCGTCCTCCTTTTCCCCCTGCTATTTGGCAGAGGTTGGCAGTCGTCTCAGTACAAGTATCTAACACGGGCATCGTAGTAAGCGGACTTTCCACTCCATAACGATAGAACTCAGCTCCCATAATATTAATATCGAAGCCAATATTTTGTCCCACTACATATTGGGTTTTACTCAGCGCTTGATTGAAGGCAGCAAAAACCTCAGCAATAGACACCCCCTGCGTTTCGGCTAATTTAGTAGAGATGCCGTGTACTTTTTCGGCATCATAAGGTATATCAAAACCATCAGGGGCAATTAAGAAGTCTTGATGTTCTATAAGGTTACCCCACTGGTCGTGCAACTGCCACGCTATCTGCACAGCACGAGGCCAATTGGCACTATCAGTAATAGGTGCTTTATAATTACGAGGCAAGCCCGTAGTCTCGGTATCGAAGATTAAGTACATTTTTTATTTAAAAGTGAGATTGCAAAGGTAGTGAAATTTAGATAAGTTGTGTTTCTAAATTTTTATCTGCCAATGCTTAGTGAAAAAACATTCCTAAACAATTGTAAGTTAGGATTTTCCTCTAATAATTTACTATATTTTTCCTCTGGGGTTATCAGTATTTTTTTTGCTAATTCTTCATTTACATCTATTTCTAATCGCAAATCGTAATTTCTTAACAATCTATGAAGGTACCCTAATAAATGCGTTTCCATTGTTAAAATCTCATTTTTAGCAGCTTCTGTAGATACTTCCAATTTTATAACCGTTCCTTCGAGGTGTAATTGAGCTATTTTCAGTATTGAAGCTTGTATACGTTCGCCCTTATTCAGTAAATTTTGCTGGTAAGCCTCCCAATGTTTATAAAAACTTTCTTCGCTAAATGGTTCACGTGGTAGCGAATTGGGGTCTATTACTACTTCTTGTGTATTTTTCTGGTGTTCACTCTTCAAAAATACACTTTTAATAGATAAACCTGATACAACATTAGAACGCTGTGCTTTGCTAATAGTAGGTATATTGGGGGTTATAGTATTGGTGGTAGTAAATTGTGGTGTAGTAGCCTGCTGGGTAGTAACTTGTACTTGTTCTTGTGTAACAGGAGTTGGTGGTGTTTGTCCATTGTATATATAAGCGGGAATTATGAAGCGTCCATCATTTTTTTTTTATCACCTTCAAAGGTTAAAGAAGCGAGCTGCATTAGAGCGATTTCTACTAACAAACGCTGGTTTTTGCTGGTACGATACTTCAAGTCGGTATCATTGGCAATATTGATAGCCTCCATTAGGAAAGGCACTGTAGCACGAGCACTTTGTTCGCTATATTTTTTTTGTGTTTCTTCACCTACCTCCATTAGCTGAATAGTTGCAGGGTTTTTACATACCATTAAATCTCTAAAATGGCTCGCCAATCCTGCTATAAAGTGATTTCCATCAAATCCTTGTGCAATAATATCATTAAAAGATAGGAGTAACTCTGGCAGTTTGTTGTTTAGGATAAGGTCGGTTACTTTGAAATAAGTTTCATAATCAAGTACATTCAGAATTTCTGAAGTAGCCTGTCTACTGATATGATTTCCTGAAAAGCTCACTACACGATCAAAAATAGAGAGTGCATCACGCATAGCTCCATCGGCTTTTTGAGCGATGATTTGTAAAGCCTCATCTTCAGCAGTAATACCTTGTTGTTCAGCTATATATTTTAAGTATTCACGAGTGTCATTTAGTGTGATACGCTTGAAGTCGAATATTTGGCAACGCGATAATATCGTGGGGATAATTTTATGTTTTTCGGTAGTAGCTAAGATAAAGATAGCGTGTTTTGGAGGTTCTTCTAATGTTTTCAAAAAGGCATTAAATGCCTGATTGGAAAGCATATGTACCTCATCTATAATATATACTTTATATTTGCCCACTTGTGGTGGAATACGTACTTGGTCTATAAGATTACGAATATCATCTACACTATTATTTGAAGCCGCATCCAGCTCGAATACGTTGAAGGCAAAGTCGTCATCATTAGTTTCGCCTGATGTTTGTTCGTTTATTTTTTTAGCTAAAATACGAGCACAAGTAGTCTTTCCAACACCACGAGGTCCCGTAAAAAGCAGTGCTTGTGCCAAATGGTTATTCTCAATGGCATTCTGTAGGGTATTGGTAATAGCTTGCTGCCCCACGACATCGCGGAAAGATTGTGGACGGTATTTGCGAGCTGATACTATAAACTGATTCATTATCTACAAAATATAAAGTTATAATTGCCTATTTTTAGCGGCGATTTGTTTGATAGGTACCAAAAATAAAGTTAGAATCTACTAATTTATTTCCTTTGCTATTTACTAACACCAAATCGGAAATGCGGATAAGGTGATCATAGCGCAGTAACTGGTGTGTATTTTCATCGTAAATAGCTTGTGTAGTGATAGATACCGTTCCCCCAGTAGCCTGTACCTCGCTTACTACTGTAGGCTGTGCAGGAGGGTAGTCGCTACAAAAATAACTACTACTTACATTATCAGAATAGGTGCGATAAACTACCTTATAACTACTAGGAATAGCTCCTGTAATGGTTTTAGCTTTGTTTTCTAATACGTTGGTAGGGAGTGTAAGTATAAGTGCTTGTTTTTGATTTACTTTAAATAAAAAAGTAGCTGTAGTATCATTAGCCTTACAAGAAAGCACATCATTATTTTCAAATGAAATCGTTTCTACTTCCAAATCACCATCATTACAAGCTATAGTAAATATTGCTATCAAAAAAGCAAAGATAATTATTTTTTTATTCATTGATGAATGTTTTTTAATAATGATTAATAGCAAATGGTTAATGATAAAAAATGCTGTAATAAAAAAGCTGCTCTAAATTTACAAAGGCAGCTTTTTCACTTTAAATCTTCTTCAGTTGTTGTTGCATCATTTTGATGTGTTCTGTCATCATATTTTGTTTATCAAGCTTTTTAGCATCGGCAAGGAGTTCTTGGGCTTCACGTTTTTTGCGCTTTTGTATCATTATGCCTGCAAGGCTTAGTTTTGTCATCGCAACATCATAATCCATAGTAAGCCCTAATTGTAAGGCTTTGCGGAAATACTTTTCAGCTTGAGTAAGGTTTTTGCGTGAATAGATAATGCCGTACATATAGTTGTAATACCCTTGTTGTTTGCGCAATAAAGCAGTTTCAGGATGTACTATCTTTCCTAACCATTTTTCCATACCTTCCATATCTTGCTTACGCAATCGCAAAAAGGTGAGCAATAAAAATTCATTGCGAAAATAGAGCAAAACAGGAAATACGGCTAAGAGTGTTAGGGCAATACCATTGCCTATTTTTCCTTGAACAAACTGATATACAGCCCATAAAACAATTAAAGCTGCTACAATTATCTTTACGTATCGGTGTTGTAAATATTTCATTTTTTGTTAGTTTCTCAATTAAAAGTTTGCAAAGATAAACATTTATATTGAATGTTGCAATACTTAGCTCACTTTTTCTAAAAATATAGAAGGTTCATAAATAATTTCAGTAAGGAAAAGTCCGCAGGCAGGCACAGAAGCTCCTGCGTTACTACGTTTCTTGCTTAGGATAATATTCTCAAAACCAGTAAGTGAAAGCTTTTCTAATCCTACATTTATAAGGGTTCCTACTATAGCCCGTACCATATTGCGCAAAAAACGATTTGCCGAGATTGTAAAAATGAACTCTTGGGAGGCTTGTTGCCAATGAGCCTCGTAAATATTGCAAAGAAATGTTTTTACATCAGTATGGGTTTTAGAAAAGCATTCAAAATCTGTATGGTCAAGTAGTATTTGACAAGCTTCATTCATTGTAGCTACGTTCAGTGGAAGTGTAAGTTGCATAGCGTAATCATAGAGAAAAACCTCCTTTTCTGTAGCTATATGGTATTGATAAGTACGCTTAAGAGCATCAAACCGAGCGTGTGCTTGAGGCTGTACTTTATAAATAGCTTTTACAGCGATATCTTTAGGCAAAAAAGCGTTTAGTTTATGTACCAATAGTTCTGAGATAGGTAGTTCGGTATTGAAGTGAGCAAACATTTGTGTAGCGTGTACGCCGCTATCGGTGCGCCCAGCAGCCACTACGCTCACCGTTTCGCGTAGTAGGGTAGATAGCGCATTTTCTAACACTTCTTGTACTGTAATAGCCTTTGGTTGTCGTTGCCACCCGTGATAGGCTTTACCATTATATGAAAATTCTATAAAATAACGCACTTTACTTGGGTAATTAATGAAACTTTGCCAAAGCTCACTATTTGGTGCATCTTTGGCAAAGTTGGGGTTATAGATAAATCGAGTATTGATTATTCTCCTAATAATTTTTTAACACGTTGGAAGTTGGCAGTATCGCTCAAGGCTGCATAAATATTCTTCAACTGTTCTAATATATTGGTATTATTACCATTAGCTTTGATAAAATCCTCTAATACACTTGCACTTTTTTTGAACAAATTGTCTTTTAGTTCTCTTAATTCGTCAAATTTAGCGGTGTCGGCTTTGGTATTGCCTAAAGCGTTCATTTGTGAAATAAGTGCATTTCCTTCATTGATGTAAGAAGTTGAAATGTTGATAGCAGCTTCGGCATAGCTTGGTTTTAATTTTAGAGCTTGTTCAAAAGATTTACGAGCTTCGGCAATGTTATCCTGTTGCATATTGATAACGCCAATATTGAAGTGCAAATCGGCATTATTAGGCTCTAAACGGATAGCTTCTTGCATCAGTTCTTTGAACTTTTCTTTGTTGTCTAACTGGTGGTATATGTAAGCTTCTTGCAAGATGATATTGGCATCTTTTGGATACATTTTTCGGGCATCTTCAAAAGCTTTTATAGCTTGGTCGTTTTTACCTTGTTCTACGTAAATAGCTCCTATATATTTGACAATATCGGCACGTTTAGATGGAGTTCTTTCGGTACGAGGTTTTTCGTGAGTACCCGCTTTAATCATCAAATCGCGTTGGTTTTTATCGGTGAAAGTTTCCTCTTTTTTAGTTTGTTTATTGGTTGCTAAAAATAGAGTTTCGGCACCATCATAGCCAATATTTTTGAGTTCTTCAAAAAGTTTTACTGCTTTGCCAAGGTCTTTGTCTTGATAAGCTGAAGTTGCAGCATTGTATAGGAAAACGGTGTCGTTTTTTAGGCGATAAAATTGTTCAAAGGCAATAGCTGCATTTTTGTAATTTTTGTGTTCGCTATAGTCTTCAAAGCCTTTTTTGTAGGCTATTTCGGCAGCTTCATCGGTGAGAGATGAGATTTGTGAGGTATATTTTTGTTTGCCGTTTTTTTCTAACTCTTTTACTTTGTTGAAGGCATCTACGGTAGCTTGTAGAGAGGGCAAAGTACTAATATTTTTCTTTGCAAACTCTAAGTTTGTTTTACCTTCTAAAAAGTAGTATTGAGCAGCAAATTCGGTACCTTCTACGCCATTTTTCAGAGCTTTTAGGGCTTCTTTAGCACCGTTAAGGTCGCCTTTACTGATTTGTTTTTCAATCTCTTTTAGTTCCTTTTTTTGAGCTACAGCTGTTACTGATACCAAGAGAGCTGCAGCCATTACGAATAATTTTTTCATATGGTTCTTTGTTAAAATTTTAATGCTGTTTTTCTTTTGACGTGGCAAATGTAATAATTATTTTTGTAACAGCCAAAAAAATTGATAAATTTTAATTTTAAGGTAAGGGGAGAGAGTAGGTCTTCGTCACATACTCGGCTGTGCCAGCTCGCCGACTTTCCTTCGCTTATCCTTCGCTTATCCTTCGCTTATCCTTCGTCACATACTCCGCTGCGCCAGCTCGCGGACTTTCCTTCGCTCATCCTTCGCTCATCCTTCGTCACATACTCGGCTGTGCCAGCTCGCCGACTTTCCTTCGCTGAAGCTATGAGGTGAATAGGAGGGAGCTAAGGGAGAAGATATCGGGAGATGAATGGAGTAAATAATTAACAAAAATTTCAGAATTTAGAATTTAGAATTCAAAATTATTTTGTATCTTTGCCCTCAAAATATAGATAACAATTAATGATGAAAAAAATAATTATTATTACGTCTTTGCTTATACTATCGGCTTGTAAAACTAATCCTTTTACGGGTAAAAGTACATTGAATTTTATGCCTAATAGTAAGGTTTTTCCAATGGCATTTAGTCAGTATTCTACTTTTTTAAACGAAAATAAGGTTATTAGTAATACAAAAGACGCAGCAATGGTGAAGCGTGTGGGTGAACGTATTGCTAAAGCGGCTAAACTATGGCTTGATACCAATGGTTATCCTCATTATTTAGATGATTATCGCTGGGAATACCACTTGGTGGATAGTCCTGAAGTGAATGCGTGGTGTATGCCTGGTGGTAAAATTGTGGTTTATACGGGGATTTTGCCTATTACCCAAAGCGAAACGGGACTGGCGGTAGTAATGGGGCACGAGGTGGCGCACGCTTTGGCTGACCACGGGGCGCAACGTATGAGTGCTTCTACCTTGCAACAAATAGGAGCTTATGCTGGGGCAATTGCTTTGCAATCTAGCGACTATGCTAAATACACTGAGCAGTTTATGCTTGCTTATGGTTTAGGCTCTAATTTGGGTGTGATGTTGCCTTTTAGTCGTTCTAATGAAACGGAAGCAGATGCAATAGGTATTCAAATTATGGCAATTGCGGGCTATGACCCATCGGAAGCACCTGAATTGTGGAAACGTATGAGTGCTAAAAGTGGTGGTGGTTCGAGTTCTGCGTTGTTGAGTACTCACCCTTCTAATGAATCTCGTATTAAGAATTTGACAAGCTTGGTACCTAAAGCAAGGGCTGAAGCGGCTAAATTTGGTGTAACAAGTTTTAAATAATTGGCGAGTAAGCATATTTATAAATTGACAAATAACATATTGATATAATAAAAGTTATGCAACAGTATTACGATAAAATTAATGAAACGGCTCGTATTATACAGTCGTATATTCCGGAGCATACTCCTGAATTTGCTATTATTTTGGGTTCTGGGCTTAGTAAGTTGGAAGATGAAGTAGAGGTGATATCAGAAATTAAATATCAGAATATTCCTAACTTTCCTAAATCGACTGTAGAGGGGCACAAAGGGAAACTGATTTATGGCAAGATTGAGAATAGGTATGTGCTGATGATGGCAGGGCGTGTGCATTACTACGAGGGTTACTCTATGCAAGAGGTTACTTTTCCTATAAGAGTGTTTCGTCAGTTGGGTATTAAACGCTTGATACTTTCTAATGCTTCAGGGGGGGTAAATCCTAATTTTTCAATAGGGGACGTGATGATTATCAGGGATCACATTAATATGTTTCCTGAACATCCTTTGAGAGGTAAGAATTTAGACCACTTTGGGGTGCGCTTTCCAGATATGAGCAAACCTTATGATTTGGCGATGATAGCTGAATTGGAAAAGATTGCCAAAGAGAACAACATCAAAGTACAAAAAGGGGTGTATGTAGGTTTACAGGGGCCTTCGTTTGAAACGCCTGCTGAATACGGTATGGTACGTGCATTGGGTGGTGATGCTGTAGGTATGAGTACTGTGCCTGAAGTGATTGTAGCACGCCACCAACAGATGGAGGTATGCGCTCTCTCGGTAATTACAGATTTGGGAGGACCTGAAATATCTCCTGACATTTCACACGAGGAGGTGCTAAATGCTGCTACTATAGCGATGCCTAAAGTAGTGTTATTGGTAAAGAATTTGATAAAGAATTACCGTTAATTTTAAATTAAACAAC
>NZ_KB291246.1:108581-108861 GCF_000318275.2 Capnocytophaga sp. oral taxon 332 str. F0381 | reverse complement strand
TTTTTTTTGTGAGGGCGATTTGCCAATCGCCCCTGCAATGTGAATGAAAGTGATTGATTATCAGAGCAATTAACTTTAGCAAACTCTTGAAGTTTGCCAAAGTGTGTGGTGGATAATGTTTGATTTATAAAGAATTACCGTTAATTTTAAATTAAACAGCGGCACTATTTGTACCAATCTTTTTTTGTGAGGGCGATTTGACAATCGCCCCTACAATGTGAATAAAATAGATTGATTATCAGAGCATAATTATAGTAGGCACGAGCTACAAGCTCGCGCC
>NZ_KB291246.1:77574-108561 GCF_000318275.2 Capnocytophaga sp. oral taxon 332 str. F0381 | reverse complement strand
TATAGTAGGCACGAGCTACAAGCTCGCGCCAGCAAGGGGGGTAAAGGTTATGGATGAAATGGGTATAGATTTAACCCACCATACCCCTAAAAGTGTAAACCTATATATAGGACAGGAATGGGACTATGTTATTACGGTCTGCGGTGGGGCAAACGAAAGCTGCCCGATGTTTACGGGTGAAGTAAGGAACAGGCTGCATATAGGATTTGACGACCCATCAGAAGCAACCGGAACGCCGGAGTTTATAAACAGTGAATTTCATCGGGTACGGGATGAAATAAAAGCCCGCTTCTATCAGTTCTACATCGACCATATCCAAGGAAAACAAGAATAATGCACCAATATATCTCTAAGTTCAATGTTCCAAAGATGGATTGCCCATGCGAGGAAAATTTAATCCGTCTGAAATTAGGCAATAGCCCCTTAGTGGAGCGTCTCGATTTCGACTTGGCGGAAAGAACCTTAGTTGTCATCCATCACGGGGAAGTGAAGTCGATTCAGGAACAGCTTGAAACATTAAACCTCGGTGCCAAGCTAACAGCATCTTCTCTCTGCGATGAAGCAAAGTCTGAAACCACCTCCAAAGTTCAGAGACGGGTGTTGTGTTGGGTGCTCGTCATCAACTTTCTATGTTTCATCATAGAAGCCACAACAGGCATCATCTCCCAGTCGATGGGCTTGGTCGCAGACAGTTTGGATATGTTGGCAGATGCTTTGGTTTACGGCATGAGTCTGATGGCTGTTGGAACAACTATAGCCCGTCAGCAAAAAGTAGCAAAACTCAGTGGCTACCTTCAAATTTCACTGGCTGTATTGGGGCTCATCGAAGTTATCAAACGCTTTATGGGCCTCGAAACGCCCCCAGACTTTTTAGTTATGATTGTCATCTCGTTCATTGCACTAATCGCCAATACAGCCTCTCTATGGTTGTTGCAGCGCACAAAGAGCAAGGAGGCCCACATACAAGCCAGTGTTATTTTCTCAGCCAACGATGTCATTGTCAATATAGGAGTCATCGTTGCAGGGCTGTTGGTTGGACTATTGAACAGCAACGCCCCTGATTTGATCATAGGCATCATTGTCTTTCTCATCGTCATTAGAGGCGCGATACGCATACTGAAACTCTCAAAGTAAAACTATAACATATGGAAAAGAAACAAGGAATTGGATTTTTTGAAAAATACCTGACTATCTGGGTTGCCTTGTGCATCATTATTGGAATTGCCGTGGGACAATGGCTCCCGACAATTCCGCAAACATTAAGCAAATTTGAATATGCCAACGTGTCTATACCCGTGGCAATCCTGATTTGGTTAATGATTTATCCGATGATGCTAAAAGTAGATTTTCAAAGTGTTAAGAATGTCGGCAAGCGTCCGAAAGGAATTATAGTCACTTGTGTTACAAATTGGCTGATAAAGCCATTTACCATGTTCGGAATAGCTTATTTGTTCTTCTATGTGGTTTTCAAAGCCTTTATACCTGCCGGATTAGCCGAAGAATATTTAGCCGGGGCGGTATTATTGGGGGCTGCACCTTGTACAGCAATGGTGTTCGTGTGGAGTTACCTTACTAAAGGGGATGCCGCTTATACACTGGTACAAGTGGCAGTGAACGATTTAATCATATTGGTAGCGTTTGCCCCTATCGTTGCTTTCTTGCTGGGAGTTGGCGGCGTATCTATCCCGTGGGATACTCTGTTGCTATCCGTAGGGCTGTTTGTTGTAATACCACTTGCTGCTGGGGTCATTACCCGAATAATGGTTATCCGCCGCAAAGGTGTGGAGTATTTCAATAACGTATTTATTAAGAAATTTAATAATTATATGGTAGGTGGATTGCTATTAACGCTTATTATCCTGTTTTCATTTCAAGGAGAAACGATACTGAACAATCCCCTGCATATCTTATTGATTGCAGTTCCGCTTGTGTTGCAAACGGTTCTGATATTCTTCGTTGCTTATGGTTGGGCGAAATGGTGGAAATTACCCCATGATGTTGCCGCACCCGCCGGAATGATTGGGGCAAGTAATTTCTTTGAATTAGCGGTTGCTGTGGCTATTTCTCTTTTTGGTTTACAATCTGGGGCTGCATTGGCTACGGTGGTGGGCGTGCTGGTCGAAGTTCCGGTGATGTTGATGTTAGTAAGGATTGCCAATAACACACGAAGCTGGTTTCCGGCTACAAAATAACAATAGGGCAAAAGTCCTAATCTAACTTTATCGTAAAAAGGCTTGGTGCTGGAAATGTTTGTTCCTAACGTTTCCGGCATTAGGCTGTCCAAAAAGTCTTCAAAAGTATGATTGCCTCTCACATTTTGAAAAAGTACAAGACTTTAGTAAAATGATTAGACTAACAATCAATAACTTTTGGTTCCCTTGTAGGGGCGAATTGCCATTCGCCCTCACAAATCAAAACTTTTTAGACAGCCCCTTTACGCATTTTTAAGACAGCTTATCACTTTTAATTTTGATGAGGTCTAATATTTTATCGGGGCAGCGTGTAGGTCGCCAAGTTTGGGCGTTTACGAATACTAAGATAGTATTGGCTGTAGATAAAAGCTCGCCTTTTTCGTTGAAAAGTTCGTAATCAAATTCTATTTTTGAGGAGGGCATATTTTTCAGTATTGTACGAATTGTGATAAGCTCATCGTAAAGAGCTGGTTTTTTGTATTGGATTTGTAGGGATACTACGGGCATAATGATGCCTTCTTCTTCCATAGTTTTGTAAGTAAATCCGATGGAACGGAGCCATTCTACACGCCCAATTTCTAAATACTGAGGGTAATTACCGTAATACACCACGCCCATTTGGTCGGTTTCGGCATAGCGGGTGCGCAAAGCATAGTCAAAATATAAGTTGTTCATATATAGATAGATAAAAAATACGATTCATTATAAATAGCGACCTCATACGAAAAAGAAAGTATAAAAACAAGTGTTAAATATTTTTTTTATTCAAAAATTATTCACAATTTTGCTGACTGAAATAACAACACTATTTATAGGGGCAAAATTAGTAAAAAAATCTAATAATCAAAATATTAGGATACTGAGGAGCTCAAAAAGAATACCTATTTTATGGAAGAAGCAGCTAAAAAAGTATGGAATAACTGTCTGGAATTTATAAAAGACAATATAGATGAGCAACCATTTAACACGTGGTTTGCTCCTATAGAGCCTATTGACTTAGATGGTAATAAGCTGAAGATAAAGGTAAAGAGTATGTATATAATGGAGTGGCTGGAAGAGAATTATCTTTCTCTTATCGGTTCGGCTATGAAACGTGCTCTTGGGGAAGGGGCTCGCTTGGTATATATTATAGATACTCCTGTGAGCAGGGAGCAATTGCCAAGTATTAATCGTCCTGAATTGCCTAAACAGAATGTGAATATGCCTATTGAAGGGAAAAACCCTGAGATGAGAAATCCTTTTGTGATACCTGGTATACGCGAAATTACGATAGACCCTCAGCTGAACTTGCATCAAAACTTTGATAATTTTGTAGAGGGTACCTCTAACCGATTGGCGCGTTCGGCAGGTATGGCTGTAGCTAATAAACCTGGAGGTACGGCATTTAATCCGCTTTTTATTTTTGGAGGCGTAGGTTTGGGAAAAACACATTTGGTACACGCTATAGGGGTGGATATCAAAGAGAAGTTTCCTCATAAGAAGGTGTTGTACGTATCTGCAGAGAAATTTACCCAACAATTTATTAGTGCTTCAAAAGATAAAGAAAGGAGCTCGCTGAATGACTTTATTCATTTTTATCAACTTATAGATGTACTAATAGTAGATGATATTCAGTTTCTTTCGGGCAAAGTGAAAACGCAAGATGCTTTCTTTCATATATTCAATCATTTGCAACAAAACAATAAACAGATAGTTCTTACCTCGGACAAAGCTCCTGTTGATTTATTTGATATAGAACAACGCTTGTTATCTCGTTTTAAATGGGGGTTACCTGCTGAATTGCAAGCTCCTGACTATGATATGCGTTATCAAATCTTAAAAAACAAATTCTATAATGATGGGGCTAATGTGAGTGATGATATTATTGCTTATTTGGCTGAAAATATACGTACTAACATACGTGAGCTGGAAGGGGTGAGCAACTCGCTTATTGCCCAAGCGGCGTTTAACCGCAAAGAATACTCTATAGAGCTTGCCCAAAGTATTATAGAAAAATCGGTAAAGAATAAAAAGAATGATTTGACGATAGATCATATACAAAAAATCATTGTTGATTATTTCAATTTGGAGATAGATGAACTACACTCTAAAACGCGCAAACGCAATGTGGTGCAAGCGAGGCAGCTGGCGATGTATTTTTCTAAGAAATACACCAAAAATTCTTTGTCGACCATTGGTAGCCAAATAGGGCAGCGCGACCACGCCACAGTATTATACGCTTGCAAAACGGTGGAAAATCTCATAGAAACAGACCGTGAGTTTAAGAAATATGTGAGCGATTTGGAAACTAAATTTTCCGACTGATGAAACATCAATTAACACAACTTATACCACAAGAAGAGCGATTGGCTATTGCTACTCAGCAAAGTGCTTTGCGGATAGGTATTCCTAAGGAGCATACTTATCAGGAGCATCGCATATGCTTGTCGCCCGATGATGTGGCTGTGCTTATTGCCAATGGGCACCAATTGGTTATAGAAACGGGTGCTGGTGAGGGGGCTAACTTTAAAGACATAGAATATAGTGAGGTGGGGGCTGAAATAGTCTATAGCAATGAAGAGGTTTTTGCTTGTCCTATAGTGCTAAAAATAACGCCACCTTCTCAGGAGGAATTGGTTTATTTTCGTCCTAATAGTGTGCTAATCTCGGCATTGCAACTTAATACCCAAGACAAGGCATATTTTGAAACGCTTATTGATAAACATATCACAGCTTTAGCCTTTGAATATATACAAGATGATGAAGGCAATACCCCTGTGAGCCAGTCAATAGACGAAATAGTGGGGGTGGCTTCGGTACTTACGGCAGCGGAATTGGTAGCTGAGAACGGAAAATGGTTGTTTGGCAATATTACAGGAGTTCCGCCTATAGAAGTGGTGCTTTTGGGTGCTAATAGTGTAACTGAAGCTGCAGCTAAAGCTGCTATAGGCTTGGGGGCAAATGTAAAGATTTTTGGGCGTTCGCTTACGGCTTTGCGAGCTTTGAGAGAACGATTGCCTATTTCTGTATATACATCAACAATGCAACCTAAACTACTACGTAAAGCCTTGATGCGCTGTAATGTAGTGATAGGGGCAGTGTTGGGCGAATGCAGGTCGCCCATTGTAATTACGGAAGATATGGTACAACTGATGAAGCGCGGTTCGGTAATTGTAGATGCTTGTATTGCAATGGGAGGTTGTGTAGAAACCAGCAGGCTTACGACTTTTGCAGAACCGACTTTTGTACTACATAATGTGGTGCATTACGGTGTGCCAAACTTACCTTCGCGTTATGCCCGTACGGCATCTTTATCGCTTAGTAACTTACTTACTTCTTACTTACTGAAAATAGGAGAGGAAGGAGGTATAGAAAATATGCTTCAGATAGATAAAGGCTTTAGGAATGGGCTTTATTCTTATCACGGTATTCTTACGAATATTAGTATTTCGGAATGGTTTGGGCTTCCTTGCAAGCCATTACACTTATTGTTTCTTTAAAAATGTACGCACTATTTAAAAAAGAGATTCGTTATTTTTTTACATCTCCTATAGGATTTACCATTATAAGTTTGTTTATACTACTCAATGGGCTCTTTCTTACTGTTTTTAAAACAGATTACAACATCTTCAACGCAGGATTTGCTGATTTATTACCTTTTTTTAAGCTCTCATCGTGGGTATTTGTATTTTTAGTACCCGCACTTACAATGAGGAGTATCTCGGAAGAAAAAAGAAGTGGAATGCTTACCTTGCTATTTACTAAACCTATCAGTGTATGGCACATAGTATTGGGGAAGTATTTGGGCATACTATTTTTGCTATTTGTCATTCTTTTACCTTCTGTAATATACGTTTATATGCTGTGGGTATTGGGTAATACTACAGGGAATTTGGATATAGCGGGTATTGTAGGTTCTTATATTGCCTTGTTTTTGCTGGTAGCTACTTTTGCTGCTGTGGGGCTATGGGCTTCATCGGTAAGTAGTAACCAGATTATATCGTTTGTATTGGCAGCTTTTTTGTGTTTTTTCTTGTTCTTTGGGCTTGACCAGCTTATCGCTTTTATAGCACCTGATGGTTATAGCTATAATGGTTTTGGATTTCAGCCTCATTTTGACGCTATTAGTAGGGGAGTATTGGATACGAAAAACCTTGTGTATTTTATATCTATTATCTTGTTTTTCAATTATATAACAACCTTATCTCTTAAAGCTTACAAACGATGAAAAAGATACTAAATCACACAGCCAGTAGGGTAGGGGGTGCTCTCTTAATTTTATGGCTGATAAACATAATGGCACAGCAGTGGCATATGCGTATAGACCTCACACAAGATAAACGTTATACCTTATCGGAAGTAACACTCCAAACGCTTGCTAAAATAAATTACCCCTTACAAATAGATGTATTACTAAACGGAGATATTCCTACAGAGTTTAGGAAACTACAGGTGGAAACGATGCAGCTCTTAGACGAATATGCAGCACAAAATAGCCATCTTATCATCAATTATATTAACCCTATGAAAGGGGAGGAGGACACCAATAAAGTACTGCAAGAAATGATGAGCTATGGGCTCACGCCGCTACAAATAGCACAAACAGAGGCAGGAAAATCATCGGTAGCTTATATTTTTCCTTGGGCAATGATAAGTGATGGCAAAAAGAGCGAGCGAGTGCCCTTATTTGTGAATAAATTGGGGGCAAATGACCAAGAACGAGTACAAAATTCGGTGCAACGATTGGAATATAACTTTACCGATGCGCTGAACAAGATGATATTGGAAAAGAAGAAAAAAATAGCTGTATTGAAAAGCAATGGTACGCTTGATGATATATATATAGCTGATTTTTTGAAAACAGCTCGTGATTATTACTTTATAGCTCCTTTTACACTTGATTCGGTAGCTACGAATGCCCAGAAAACTTTGCAAGAGCTTAAACCTTTTGATGTGCTATTGGTAGCTAAACCAACAAAACCTTTTACAGACATAGAAAAACAGGTAATAGACCAATATATAATGCAAGGTGGGCGAGTGCTATGGCTGGTTGATAATGTGGATATATCGTTGGACGATTTGTATAAAATGGGTGGAAAAGCAATGGCAATGCCTGTGGATTTGAACCTTACAGATATGTTTTTCCAATATGGTTTTCGCATTAACTACACACTGATAAACGATTTGTATTTTTCTGAAATAATGGTAGCAACGGGCGAGGGGTCGGCGACTCGTTATATGCCTTTGCCGTGGGTGTATTCGCCCTTAGTGTTATCAGATAACAATCACCTTATTAACAATCACTTAGATGCCGTACGATTACAATTTGCTAATAGCATAGATACTTTGCGAAATGGAGTAAAGAAAACAGTACTATTGCGCAGTTCGCCTATTTCAAAAGCAGATGGTACGCCCCGTGAGATTACGATGCAAATATCACCTGACAAGATGGATAAAAATGCCTATAAAGGAGGTAATATACCACTGGCAGTGCTATTGGAAGGAGAGTTCAATTCGGCATACAAGGATAGAATACGCCCGACAGAACAGGTAAAGGAAAAAGCAGAAAAGAGTGTTCCTACCAAAATGGCTGTGGTAGCTGATGGTGATATTATTAAGAATGATATAGATGGGCAGAGCCATATGCCATTAGAATTGGGATTGGACAAATGGACACAGAAGTTTTATGACAATAAGGCTTTTTTGCAAAATACATTGAACTATTTGATGGACGATACTGACTTTTTGGTATTGCGCAATAAAAAAGTGCAATTGGCATTACTGAATAAAGAAAAAGTAACCGAAGAACTTACTGCGTGGCGGGTGAAAGTATTGGCTTATCCGCTGATAGCTTTGTTGTTAGTAACGTTTTCGGTAATATATATTTACAAGAGGAAAAACATAAAATGAAAAGAGTAGTAGTAGGATTAAGTGGAGGGGTGGATAGTAGTGTAGCTGCTTATCTGCTAAAAGAACAAGGTTATGAAGTGATAGGGCTCTTTATGAAGAATTGGCACGATGATAGTGTTACAATTTCGGACGAATGTCCTTGGCTGGAAGATAGTAACGATGCGCTTTTGGTAGCTGAAAAATTAGGTATTCCATTTCAAACTGTGGATATGAGCAAGGAGTACAAAGCGCGTGTGGTAGATTATATGTTTAACGAATACGAACACGGCAGAACTCCCAATCCTGATGTGTTGTGCAATAGAGAAATAAAATTTGACGTATTTATGAAGTTGGCACTTAGTTTGGGTGCTGACTATGTGGCTACAGGACATTATTGCCGCAAAGAAACTGTAGAAGTAGACGGAAAAACTATCTACCGATTGCTATCAGGCAGAGATGATAATAAAGACCAATCGTATTTTTTATGTCAGTTATCGCAAGAGCAGCTTAGCAAGGCATTATTTCCGATAGGAGATTTACAAAAACAGGAAGTAAGAGCTATTGCAAAGGAACAAGAACTTGTAACAGCTGAAAAGAAAGATTCGCAAGGGCTTTGTTTTGTGGGGAAGGTACGTTTGCCAGAGTTTTTACAGCAAAAATTACAGCCCCAACAAGGAGATATTATTGAAATTCCGAACGAATGGCAAGGTTATACGGACTATGATGTAACAAGAACCTTTGAGAGTTATGACGATGAGTTGGAATACTTATCACAACGATTTGCATATCAGCCAGAAAATGGTAAAAAAGTAGGGATGCACCAAGGAGCTCATTACTTCACCAAAGGACAACGCAAGGGACTGAATGTAGGAGGGACAAAAGAGCCTTTATTTGTAATAGAAACAGATATTGAAAATAATATTATTTATGTAGGGCAAGGACATTTGCATAGAGGCTTATACCGAAAGGCTTTGAGTATAGAAAAGGCAGATGAGCATTGGGTACGCCCAGACTTGCGATTGGCAGTAGGCGAACGTAAAGATGTGATGGTGCGTATTCGTTATCGCCAGCCTTTACAACGAGCAGTTTTATATCAAGGAGCTGAAAAGTTGTATATAGAATTTGAAACTATGCAAAGTGCTATAACAGAAGGACAGTTTGCCGTGTGGTATATAGGAGACGAATTAATAGGCAGTGGAGTTATATCATAGCTTATAAAAAGTTTCTTCCACAAATGTCTATAATATATATTATGTAAAATACAGGAATGAAAAAGGTACTTATTATTACTTATTATTGGGCACCTGCAGGAGGTCCTGGTGTACAGCGCTGGTTGAAATTTGTAAAGTATTTGCGAGATTTTGGTATTGATCCTATTGTATATGTACCTGAAAATCCTACTTATCCGATAATAGATAATGAAATAGGAAACGATTTGCCCACAGATATAGAAATTACAAAACATCCCATATGGGAACCTTACAAATTAGCTTCGCTTTTTTCTAAGAAGAAAACAAAGAAAATAAGTGCCGGAATTATACCACGCAAGCAGGTGTCTTTATTGGACAAGTTGTTATTATGGGTACGCGGTAACTTGTTTATTCCTGATGCGCGTAAGTTTTGGGTAAAACCTTCAGTACGTTATCTTACTTCTTATATAAAAAATAATGGTATTGATACTATTATAACAACTTCGCCCCCTCATAGTGTGCATTTGATAGGATATCATCTCAAAAAACAATTCCCCAATTTGAAATGGATTAGTGATTTTCGCGACCCTTGGACTACTATTGGCTATTATAAAGATTTACTACTTACCCACTGGGCTGATAAGAGGCAACATTATTGGGAGAAAGAGGTACTACAAACAGCTGATTTAGTGCTTGTAACAAGCTTTAAAACCCAAAGAGATTTTAAGAGTCTTACCAATAAGCAGGTAGAAGTGATTACTAATGGCTATGACGAGGAACATAATGATACCCCTCCCCTATCTGATAAATTTTTACTTTCACATATAGGTTCTTTATTATCAGATAGAAATCCTAAGATGTTATGGGAGGTTTTGGAAGAATTGCTAGTAGAAGAGGAAGGTTTTAAAGATGATTTTCAGCTTTGTTTTGCAGGAAAAGTAAGTGAGGAAATTGAAGAAGAATTGCACCAGAGAGGCTTAACAGCTTACTACAAAAATATGGGTTATATCACTCATATGGAAGCTATTAGCTTGCAAAAACAATCACAAGTATTATTGCTTATTGAAATAGATTCGGAAGACACACGAGGCATTATAGCGGGAAAACTGTTTGAATATATGGTATCGGGGCGACCTATTATAGCTATGGGACCTAAGGAATGGGATGTAATTCCTATACTGACCGAAACCCAGACAGGAGTTTTTGTGGATTATAATGGCAAGGAACGCTTAAAAACAATGCTGAAAACTTATTATAAGCAATATAAAGAGGGGCTACTAAAGGTAACTCCTATAGGTATAGAACATTATAGTAGGCGTGCACTTACAAAGCGATTGGCGCAACTTATTCTTAATAGTAAAATTTAAAAAAATAAGTTTGTTTATTTATTAAAAAGTTGTACTTTTGCAATTAAAGTAATTTATAGATGATTGTTTTAAATTTTATATGGAACTCTAATGAAATCCTTGCAAGTATTGGAGGGTTTCATCTTCGTTATTACAGCCTGATGTTTATTATAGCCTTTAGCTTGGGCTGGTATCTCACCAAGAAAATATACCTCAATGAAGGAAAAACCTTGCAACAATTAGACTCCCTTTTTGTTTACACAGCTGTAGCTACGCTGGTAGGAGCTCGTTTGGGAGATTGTTTTTTCTATAATTGGGATTATTTCAGGCATCATATTATAGAAATCTTCCTACCTATAAAGGTAAAAGCAGAAGGAGGCTGGGAATTTACAGGCTTTTCTGGATTAGCCAGTCACGGAGCAGCAGTGGGGATTATCATTGCAATGTGGTGGTATGTGCGTAGGTATAAAGATATTAGCTTTTCGTGGATATTGGATAGGGTAGTTATACCCATTACAATTGGAGGAATGTTTGTACGTTTTGGTAATTTTTTCAATTCAGAAATTAATGGTAAAGAAGTTTCAAGCGATTATCCACTGGGAGTGAAATTTGTGCAAAGCGGTATTATATCACCCCGCAAAGCGATGGAAATTACCCAGCAAACTGACCCTCAGGAGGCTTACCGACTTATTACAGACGACCCTCGTTACGCCGATGTATTGGCAATGATACCTTACCAACACCCAGCCCAGCTGTATGAAGCTTTTGGTTACTTCTGCTTATTTTGGGTGCTGTGGTATGTGTATTGGAAAACAGATAAACGCAACCAACCTTATTTCATCTTCGGACTTTTCTTGGTACTGCTTTGGACAATACGTTTCTTGGTAGAGTTTGTAAAAGAGAGTCAGGGAGGTTTTGAAAACACTTTGGGGATACTTTCTACAGGACAATGGCTCAGCATACCCTTTATTATTGCGGGTTGTTACTTATTATTTAGGAAAGTTAAGGCTTAGATAGGCTTATCATAATTCACATTCAAAATTCAAAATTAGTAAAAATGAACTTTTTTAGAAAACACTTCGTATTATTAGCGTTAGCATTAATAGGCTTGGCTGTTGTAGCTGCCTTATTACCTTATTTTTTTACAGAAAAAGAAAAAGTGATAGAAATTACACCAGAGGACTTAGTATTTAGAATAGATGCCGAAGCCTATATATACAAAAAAGATAGTCTGTTGCAAAAAATAGATGTACAAATGGCTACTACCGAAGAGCAACGCGCTGTAGGGCTGATGTACCGCTCTTCTATGGAACCACTACAAGGAATGTGGTTTGTTTTTGAGAATGAAGCACCTCGCTCTTTCTATATGAAAAATACAGAAATTCCATTAGATATTATCTATGTAGATAAAAGCAAAAAAGTGGTAAGCATTGCTAAAAATGCGCGCCCTTATGACGAAACCTCATTGCCTTCAGAAGCTCCAGCAATGTATGTATTGGAAATTAATGGAGGATTGGCTGATAAATGGGGTATAGAAAAAGGAGACCGGATAGAAATTAGAGAATTAGCAAATTAGAGAATTAGCAAATTAGAAAATTAGAAAATAATGGAAGAGCACGTAATATTAGTAGATGAGCAAGACAACGCTATAGGGCTGATGCCCAAACTTGAGGCACACCAAAAGGCAGTGCTACATAGGGCTTTTTCGGTATTTGTGCTCAACGATAAAGGTGAAGTAATGTTACAACAACGCGCTGCTCACAAGTACCACTCCCCTACCCTATGGACGAATACCTGTTGCAGCCACCAGCGAGCGGGCGAAACTACTGTTGCTGCAGGTAAACGCCGACTACAAGAAGAAATGGGGTTTACTACTGAATTGACTGATGTACTAACCTTTATATACAAAGCCCCTTTTGATAACGGACTTACAGAACACGAGCTTGACCATATCTTAATAGGATATTATAATGATGTTCCTGCCATAAATGAAGAAGAAGTAGCCGCTTGGCGTTGGGAAACTCCTGAAAACATCAAAAAAGATATAGAAAAGAATCCAACATTTTATACAGAATGGTTTAAAATCATCTTTGCACAATTCTATGATAAGTTATTTTTAAAGGAAAAATTATAATAAGATAGAGAATCTTCCTATACGTGGCTGTCCGAAAAGTTTTGTAAAGTGGTGATGTAATTGCACTTTTAAAGACTTTCTGGACAGCTTCACTACTATAAATGAACCTTAACGAAGGATAAATTGCCTATAAGGCTCACATAAAAAAATATTCAAAAAAAATAAAGTTGTTAATTACTAATTATTTTGTATATTTGCACTCATTTTTATAAAAGGCTATGATACAATCAATGACAGGGTTTGGGAAAAGTGTTATTTCACTTACCGACAAACATATAAGTATAGAAATAAAATCACTAAACAGCAAGAGTATTGATATCAATACCCGTATTCCACTACTATACCGCGAAAAAGAACTCGATTTTAGAAAACTTATAGCCGAACGACTACTTCGCGGCAAAATAGATTTCAGTATCTTTGTAGAAAATATAGGAACCCAAACCCCTTCCAAGATTAATGAAAATATTGTAAAATCATATATTGAACAAATGTGCTCAATTGTAGATGGAGACCGCGTTGAACTACTGAAAATGGCGGTGCGTATGCCCGATGCACTACAAACCTCACAAGATACCATTTCAGAAGAAGAGCAGGAGGCAATTGTTCAGCATATATATTTGGCAGTGAATGAGTTAGAGAAATTTCGTACTCAAGAGGGCAAAGTATTGGAAAAAGACTTTATATTGCGTATAGCAAATATCAACCAATATTTGCAACAAGTAGAAGCCTTAGATAGTGAACGTTTGGCATTGATACGTGAACGTTTAGAAAAAGCTGTAGCTGAAATACAAAATGTAGATGCTAATAGATTTGAACAAGAACTAATTTTCTACTTAGAAAAATTGGATATTACTGAAGAAAAAATACGATTGAAAAAACATTTAGATTATTTTTTGGAAACATTACATTCTGAAGACTCTAATGGTCGTAAGCTTGGTTTTATCAGTCAGGAAATAGGTCGTGAAATTAATACCTTAGGCTCTAAAGCAAATTTTGCACCAATGCAACAATTGGTTGTGCAAATGAAAGACGAATTAGAAAAAATAAAAGAACAAGTACTGAATGTATTGTAATGAATAAATGAAGGTGAAAAAAATGAATAAACTTATTATTTTTTCAGCCCCTTCGGGGAGTGGTAAAACTACTATCGTAAAACATCTATTGGCAATAAAACCGCTAAACTTAGCATTTTCTATTTCGGCAACTTCTCGTGCCCCCCGTGGCGAAGAGCAGCACGGCAAGGAATATTACTTCCTTTCAGCAGAAACTTTTAAAAAACGCATAGCCGATAACGACTTTTTGGAATGGGAAGAAGTATATAAAGATTTTTATTACGGCACTCTAAAAGAAGAAGTAGAACGCCTATGGTCTATGGGCAAAAACATAGTGTTTGACATAGATGTGGCAGGAGGATTGCGAATAAAAAAACAATTTCCGAAGCAAACACTTGCTATTTTTATACAGCCTCCTAGTATTGCAGTACTTGAAGAACGATTGCGAGCACGCAATACTGAAAGCAATGAAAAAATAGCGATGCGATTAGCCAAAGCTGAACAGGAATTAGCAGCTGCTCATCAGTTTGATGTGATCATTAAAAATGATGGTTTGCAAAAAGCTTTAGATGAGGCAGAACGTATTGTAACCGAATTTATCAACCGATGAAAAAACAAGTAGGTTTATTTTTTGGCTCATTTAACCCAATACATATTGGACACCTTATCATTGCGAATCATTTATTGGAACACAGCACAATGAATGAACTGTGGCTCGTGGTAACGCCACAAAACCCTTTTAAAGAAAAACAATCACTATTGGATAATTATTTGCGGCTGGAAATGGTAAATTTAGCATTAGCTAACTATCAGGGGCTACGGGCTTCGAACATAGAATTTCATTTACCACAGCCTAATTATACAATTAATACATTGGCTTATTTAGAGGAAAAATACCCTCATATAAGTTTTGCACTCATAATGGGAGAGGACAACCTGAAAAGTTTTCATAAGTGGAAAAATTACGAATTTATATTAGAAAACTACCCCATTTACGTATACCCCCGCATTTCAGAAGAGATTGTGCCAGCAGAATTACAGGCACACCCTCATATAAATCGCATTGAGGCACCCATTATAGAACTATCGGCTACTTTTATACGAAATGAAATAAAAGCAAGACATAATGTACGCCCCTTATTACCCGAAAAAGTATGGGAATATATAGATAAAACAGGATTATATTTATAAAAAAGATAAAAGCACGGAAAAAATTTAAATAAAAAATGAAAAAAACTAAAATACTGATGGTTTGCTTAGGGAATATCTGTCGTTCACCTTTAGCAGAAGGAGTATTGAGGAGCAAGCTACCCGCCGATCGTTTTGAGGTAGATTCAGCAGGAACATCAGATTACCACATTGGTACACCTCCGGATGAACGATCTATAGCTTCAGCAAAAAAACACGGTATAGATATTTCAATATTAAGAGGACGACAATTCACAGTAAACGACTTTGCTAATTTTGATTACATTTTTGTAATGGATAAGTTTAATTACAAAAATATCATCAAGATGGCGAGAAAAGAAACTGAATTGCGAAAAGTTCATTTTTTAGCAGATGCGCTTAACGGAATGACTCGTCACGAAATTCCTGACCCCTACTATGGTGAGGAAAAGGATTTTGAAAATGTTTATAACCTTATCAACGATTCGTGTGAGAAAATAGCTCATAAATTAACTTCTAAATAACGACGTTTTGGATTTTTCATCAAAACTGTTGGAAAATGCTGTGTATGAAATTTCACAGCTTCCAAGTATTGGTAAGCGCACTGCGTTGCGTTTGGCTTTGCATTTGCTGAAACAGCCCGAAGAACAAACATTGCAATTGGCAGAGGCTTTGTTGGCTTTGCGTACACATATACAGTATTGCCAAAATTGCCATAACCTCTCTGATGCAGAACTATGTGAGATATGTGCCAACCCCGTTCGTAATACAGGGGTTATATGTGTAGTGGAGGACTTTCGCGATGTAATGGCTATTGAAAATACCCATCAGTTTTTTGGACAATACCACGTGCTGGGAGGAAAAATATCTCCTATTGATGGTATTTCGCCGTCAGACCTGCATATCGCTTCACTTGTAGAAAAAGTAAAAAGCGGCTCTGTAACAGAGCTTATATTTGCCCTTAGCAATACTTTGGAGGGCGATACGACTAATTTTTATATTTACAAACAAATAGAGGCTTACCCCATTACCATTTCGACCATTGCTCGTGGTATAGCAGTGGGAGGAGAATTGGAATATACCGATGAGGTTACTTTGGGGAGAAGTATTGCACAACGCATTCCGTTTGAAAAAGCTATAACCTCAAATTAAAAGAACACAAAGATGATACAGATAGCAGATACAATTATTTCAGAAGATATTATTGAAAATGATTTTGTATGCAACCTAAATGCTTGTAAAGGTGCTTGTTGTATAGAAGGCGATGCAGGTGCCCCAGTGGATGAGAATGAATTGGAAATAATGGAACAAATATATCCTGCCGTAGCACCATATCTTACAGAAGAAGGACGTGCCGCTATTGATGCTCAAGGTGTTTATATAAAAGGTAGTGATGGTGAATGGGAAACTCCACTGATAAACGGGGGCGAATGTGCTTATGTGATTAGAAATGAAAAAGGTTGGGCACTATGCGCTATAGAACAAGCCTATAACGATAAGAAAATCGGTTGGAAAAAACCTATATCCTGCCATTTATACCCTATAAGATTACAAGAATACACCTCATTCACAGCCGCTAATTACCACCGCTGGCACCCTATATGCGATGATGCCTGCACTTTGGGGAAAGAATTGCAAGTGCCTATTTATAAATTTGTAAAAGAGGCACTTATAAGGAAATTTGGCAGCCAATGGTATGAGGAATTGGAGCTGATAGCTGCTCATTTGAAAGATAAAAAAATAAAGAAATAAAATAGTAAAAATATTTTTTGCGTTATCAAGAAAAAGTTGTATATTTGTAAAATAATTGTTGAAGAGGAAAAAACACAACATAAGAATTTAGATATAAAATGACAAAAGATGATTTACATAGTGCTCTAAAACATTATTTTGGTTTTGAATCGTTTAAAGGGCACCAGGAAGAAATTATTACCAGCGTAATTAACAAAGAAAATACTTTTGTGATTATGCCTACAGGGGGTGGTAAATCATTATGTTACCAACTACCTGCATTGGTGTTAGAGGGTACCGCTATTGTTATTTCGCCACTTATAGCATTGATGAAGAATCAGGTAGATGCTATGAGAGGTATTTCATCAACGGATAGTATTGCTCACGTGCTTAACTCATCGCTTACTAAAAATGAGATACGTGAGGTAATGGAAGATATTAGCAATGGGAAAACGAAACTACTATATGTAGCTCCTGAATCGCTTATAAAAGAAGAATATGCTAATTTTTTGAAGACAGTACCTATTTCATTTGTGGCTGTTGATGAGGCGCATTGTATTTCGGAATGGGGGCACGATTTCAGACCTGAATATCGCAATATAAAAACTATTATAGAACGATTGGGTACTAATATACCCATAGTAGCCCTTACAGCAACTGCTACGCCTAAAGTGCAAGAAGATATATTGAAAAACTTGGCAATGACTGATGCAAATGTTTTTAAATCATCATTCAACCGTCCTAATTTGTATTACGAGGTACGCCCAAAAACTAAAAATGTAGATGCTGATATTATTCGTTTTGTAAAACAAAATCCAAAAAAATCGGGGATTATTTACTGTTTAAGTAGAAAAAAAGTAGAAGAACTTACCCAAACTTTGCAAGTGAATGGTATTTCGGCAGTACCTTACCACGCTGGATTAGACGCCAAAACACGTGCTAAACATCAGGATATGTTCTTGATGGAAGAAGTGGATGTAGTAGTGGCTACCATTGCTTTTGGTATGGGGATTGATAAACCTGATGTGCGCTTTGTAATACACCACGACATTCCTAAAAGTATAGAAAGTTACTATCAAGAAACAGGACGCGCAGGGCGTGATGGTGGCGAAGGTCATTGCTTGGCTTTCTATTCGTATAAAGATGTAGAGAAATTAGAAAAATTTATGATAGGCAAGCCTATTGCCGAACAGGAAATAGGTCAGGCATTGCTACAAGACATTGTGGCATATGCTGAAACTTCAAGCTCACGCCGCAAGTTTATTTTACATTACTTTGGCGAAGAATTTGACGAAGTGAATGGCGAGGGTGCCGATATGGACGACAATGTACGCTTCCCCAAAGAAAAGAAAGAGGCAAAAGATGATGTAGTGAAATTACTAAATGTAATTATTGCTACTAAGCAGAAATTTAAAGCTAAGGAGATAGTAAACACTCTTATTGGTAAGGTTAGTGCGCTGATTAAGGCTCATCGTATTGATGAACAAGAATTTTTTGGAATAGGTAAAGATAAAGATGATGCTTATTGGATGGCACTATTGCGACAGGTAATGGTAAATGGGCTTATCCGTAAAGATATTGAAACCTATGGTGTTATGTTTATTACCGATAAGGGTAAAGAATTTTTGGTAGAGGTACCTTCTTTTATGATGACTGAAGACCATACTTTTGAGGAAGAACCTGATGAGAGTAATAACAATACTGTTTCGGTAGCAGACCCAGTGCTACTTGAGATGCTAAAGGATTTGCGTAAGAAGGTAGCAAAACAGAAAGGGGTACCGCCGTTTGTAGTGTTTCAAGACCCTTCATTGGAAGATATGGCGCTGAAATATCCTATTACAATTCAGGAGCTTACTAATGTACACGGAATAGGAGAAGGCAAGGCTAAGAAATATGGTGGTGAGTTTGTAAAACTTATAGCACGCTATGTGGAAGAGAATGAAATAGTGCGTGCTGAGGATTTGATAGTAAAAACTACAGGTTCTAACTCTTCACTAAAATTGTTCATTATTCAGAATATAGATAGGAAACTGCCCTTGCCTGATATTGCACAAGCTAAGGGATTGGAAATGGACGAATTTTTAAAGGAAATGGAACAGATAGTATATAGTGGTACAAAGCTAAATATAGATTATTGGGTGAATGAGATTTTTGATGAAGAGCAGCAAGAAGAGTTACACGAATATTTTATGGAGGCTGAGAGTGATAAAATATCACTTGCCTCAAAAGAGTTTGCAGGCGATTACGAAGACGATGAATTGCGGATATATCGTTTAAAATTTATCAGTGAAATGGCTAATTAACAGGAGTGGGTAGAAAAAAATATTATATATAAATATCTAATAGATAGATAGTTAATAAAAATAGATAAAAAAATAAGAAAAAAAGTTGCTAAAAAATTTGCAGGTAATGAAAAAAGTAGTACCTTTGCAACCGCAAATGAGACAAAACAAGTTCTTAAAGATATAGTGGGAGAGGTGCCGGAGTGGTAACGGAGCAGATTGCTAATCTGTCGGCGGGTAACCGTCGCCTGGGTTCGAGTCCCAGTCTCTCCGCATCTTTTTATAAAAAGGCTGTTAATTATTCGGGGCGTAGCGTAGTCCGGTCATCGCGCCTGGTTTGGGACCAGGAGGTCGCAGGTTCGAATCCTGCCGCCCCGACTAAAAATAATATTTCATTAATGTTTCTTGATGAGTTGCATTATTGGAATATTTTTTTTGGAGTATAGGGGGTCACGTAGCTCAGCTGGATAGAGCATCTGCCTTCTAAGCAGACGGTCACAGGTTCGAATCCTGTCGTGATCACGAGAATTTGTTTCATTTTGTATTAAAATTTATGTTCAGAATAACGCAGAGTAATAGCTCTGCGTTATTTTGTTTTTGTAGATTAAAATTATTTTGTACTTTTGCAGTGTGCGGCATAATATTTGTACAATGAAAATATTGAAAAAAATAATTAATATATGGAACAAAGAACTGCAGTAGATATCAGCAAGATAAACGAAAAGATTGAGAAAGAAAGTGCATTTATAGATGTACTTACTGCCGAAATGAATAAAGTTATTGTTGGGCAAAAACATATGGTAAACGCTTTGCTCATTGGGCTTTTAGGTAAAGGGCATATTCTTTTAGAAGGGGTGCCTGGATTGGCTAAAACGCTCTCTATCAATACGCTTGCAAAATCGGTACACGGGTCATTTAGCAGAATTCAGTTTACTCCTGATTTGTTGCCTGCTGATGTGATTGGTACAATGACTTATAACATTAAGCAGAATGAGTTTTCTATAAAGAAAGGTCCTATTTTTGCTAACTTTGTATTGGCAGATGAGATAAATCGAGCTCCTGCTAAAGTACAATCTGCTTTGTTGGAAGCTATGCAGGAACGCCAAGTAACCATTGGAGACTCTACTTTTAAACTAGATACTCCTTTTATGGTAATGGCTACTCAAAACCCTGTAGAACAGGAGGGGACTTACCCCCTACCCGAAGCTCAGGTAGACCGTTTTATGCTGAAAACGGTGATAGATTACCCTAAACTGGACGAAGAACAGCAAATTATGAGGGATAACCTTAGTAATTCTTATGCGGTAGTGAATCAAACGGTGAGCTTGGAGCAAATATTATCGGCACAAGCTGCGGTAAGAGAAGTGTATATGGATGAGAAGATTGAAAAATATATCTTAGAGATTGTTTTTGCTACACGTTATCCTGAAAAATATAATTTGGCAGACCTTAAACCTCTTATTAACTTTGGGGCTTCACCTCGTGGTACTATCAACTTGGCTATGGCAGCTAAATGTTATGCTTTTATCAAAAGGCGTGGATACGTAATTCCTGAAGATGTACGTGCTGTAGTATTTGATGTATTACGTCATCGTATTGGTATCACTTATGAAGCTGAAGCCGAAAATATCACTTCGGTAGAACTTATCCATAAAATAGTAAATACAATTGAAGTACCATAGCCGTTAATCATTAACAATTAACATTATAGGAATGGCTTATACATTAAAAATAACATTAGATGGTTCTTCCAAGCCTATTATTTGGAGACGGGTAAAGGTGAATAGCAATCTCACTTTTAAAACACTGCATTATGTGATACAGTCTCTTTTCTTGTGGGAAAATTCTCATTTGTATCAGTTTTATAAATCTTCTCGTAACGAACAACGACTTTTTATAAAAACTGAGGAGGACTTGGAGATGGGAAAAGAAATGGGGTATGTTCCTGATGATGAAGATGATGATTTTGACCCTAACGATCCGCTATCGGTATTAATGCATTCGCGAAAGGATATTTACAAGGAAGCAGAAACTACTTTGCTTTCAGATGTATTGAAAAAAGAAAAAGATTATATTATTTACGAATATGATTTTGGAGATTCGTGGGAGCATAAGGTTGTGCTAGAAGCTATTGATGAGGAGACTTTGTTATACCCTGTTTGTTTGAAAGGTAAGGGGTGTCCTCCGCCCGAAAATTGTGGGGGAATATGGGGGTATTATGAAATGTTGGAAGTATTAGAAACTAAAAAGCCTAAAGCTGATTATAATAACTATAAACAGTGGCTTACTGAAATAGGCTATGAATTGCCTTGGGACAGAGATGCTTTTGACATTGAACGTATAAATGAAGACCTCATAAGCGATGCTCAGAATAACTATGAGTTTTATAATTGGCAACTAAAGTAATAACATCAGTATTATAATTTGTTTTGGACACAAAAGAGTTACTAAAAAAAGTACGTAAAATAGAGATAAAGACGCGCAAGCTCTCTGATCATATTTTTGGAGGTGAGTATCACTCTACTTTCAAAGGGCGTGGTATGACCTTTAGTGAGGTGCGTCCGTATCAGTTTGGTGATGATATTCGGAATATAGATTGGAACGTAACTGCGCGCTACAACGAGCCTTTTGTGAAAGTATTTGAAGAGGAACGTGAACTTACATTGATGTTAATGGTAGATGTAAGTGGGAGCGAGCTCTTTGGTACAAAAGAAGAGTTTAAAAGTGAGATTATCACCGAAATTGCAGCTACATTGGCATTTTCTGCACTTCAGAACAATGATAAGACAGGCTTAATTCTTTTCTCTGACCAGATAGAGCTGTATATTCCTCCTAAAAAAGGAAAATCACACGTGTTGCGTATTATAAGAGAGCTTTTAGAATTTCAGCCTAAGAGTTTTAAAACAAATATAGGTGAAGCTTTACAATTCCTCAGCAGAGTGATGAAAAAACGAGCTATAGTGTTTATGCTGTCGGACTTTATGGATACGGGCTATGAGAAGCCTATACAGATAGCTGCAAAAAAACACGATATTACGGGCGTACGTGTTTATGATGCTAAGGAGGTAGAATTGCCTAATTTGGGCTATATAATGGTAAAAGATGCCGAAACAGGAGAGTTGATGCGAGTAAATACAGCTTCAGGACAGGTGCGCAAGGAATATGCTGCTTATTATCGTGAAATAGTGAATTATTTTGAGAGCTTGTGGCAGAAATCGGGGGCTGGTGTTGTAAGTTGCCGAAATGATGAAAGTTACACACAAAAATTGTTAGGTTACTTTAAGAGAAGATAAGATAGTTAACCAATAAGAAAGTAGGCTTATCTGCTAATAAAAAAACAGATTATAAAGAAAATGAAGCATTTATTGTATTGTATATTTTTATTAGTTTGCCCTATACTTTACGCTCAGGAAGTAAAGGTAGAAACTAATACCAAAAATATCAAAATAGGAGAACAAATCCACTATAAAATATCGGTAGAAAACTCTAATGGGAATGTAGTTATATTTCCTGAGGGGCAAACGTTTATGCCATTGGAGATGGTAAAAGCACGTGATACCGATACTATCCGCAATGGTGCAAGCTATACACTTATAAAAGAATACTACCTCACACAGTTTGACGAAGGAAAATACACCATTCCACGCCAAAGAGTGCGTATTAGTGATAAGGATTACTATCTTGATTCCTTACAAATAGAAGTGCACACTGTTGCCATAGATACCCTCAAACAGCCTCTGTATGAGATAAAACCTATTACAAATGTCGCTAAACCCACAAGTTCTATGGCTTGGTTATGGTGGCTATTGGCAGCTTTAGCAATAATTGCCTTATTATTTCTATCATACTTTTTTGTTTTCCGAAGAAAGAAACTTTCACCCGAAGAGAAACGCAAAAAGCTCTTACCTTTTGACCGTGCTATTCAAGACCTCAAAGAGTTACAAAACTCTAAGTACCTCATAGAATCAAAACACAAGGAATATTACACCCGTCTGACCGATATCGTAAAGGAATATTTAGAAGATGAAGTACATATTTTGGCTAAGGAAAGTACTACCGATGAACTGCTCACTAAAATCAATCTACTGCAAAGTGAGGGAAAACTAAACCTTTCGCAAGAAACCATTCTCAACTTAAAGCGTGTATTACAAAATGCCGACTTAGTGAAGTTTGCCAAAAGTAAGCCCTCTGATAATAACGCAGAGTACGACCGTGAAACTATTGAGAATGTAGTGATAAAAACCAAAGAGGCTATCCCTACAGAAGTTGTAGAGGGGCAGCCTATCAATGATAATTTTACACTTGAAATAATAAAAATAGCTGAGCGCCGCAAAAAGTACAATCGTTATGCGGTTATAGGAACTATTTGCTTTATATTGCTGATACCGCTCTTTATAATAGCCTACAATCAGCTGTCAGATAGCTATCTAAACGACTATAAAAAGCTAAACAATCAAGAATGGGTTACCAGTGATTACGGTTATCCTATTACTGAACTTACTACCCCAGAGGTACTTATCCGCAAGCAAATTGTAGATGTAGCCGAATATAAGTCGCTCATAGGTAGCCAGCAAACGTTCTATTGGGGTAGTCTCAATGCTCCTTTGTATATAATGACCAACATTATTACATTCAAAAAAGAGGCACAAAACACTGCCCAACAAGGAGCGCAACAAGAGCTTACTTTAGATCCTCAGAAGGTAAATGAAATCGTACTCTCGCAGTTAGACAAAGCAGGAGCTAAAAACATTACTACCTTGCAAGAAGAATACACCTCCGCTACAGGTGCCAAAGGAATAAAAGTATATGGCAAAATGACAATCCCCGATGTAAAAGGAAATAGTTTCATAGCCTCTTATGAACTTTATAGCTTTACAGAGAACAATGCCTTGCAGCAACTGCTCATTACTTATGTAGATAATCCTCAAGCCGAAGCCATAGCTCAAAGGGTAGTAGGCTCAATAGTTTTCAAAACCGAATAATACATCAATATAGAATTACTAAAATGTTCAAGAATATTATATTTGCTCACCCCCAGTTCTTTTGGCTTTTATTACTACTGCCATTGATGATATTATGGCATTTCTTTTGGGATAAAAAGTCAAAACCCAGCGTTACCATCTCCTCCACCGTAGCTTTCAAAAGAGCAAAAAGCCTCTACAATCAGCTTTACCACCTGCTATTCTTGCTTAGAATAATAGCCATAGCCCTACTAATCATAGCCTTAGCACGCCCCCAAACGCGCTCAGAAAGTGCAAAAACCAAGATAACCGAAGGCATAGATATAGTAATGGCTATTGACGTATCAGCAAGTATGCTATCGCAAGACCTCAAGCCAAACCGCTTTGAAGCCCTCAAGAAAGTAGCTTCTCAATTCGTAAAAGACCGTCCTAATGACCGTATAGGACTCGTAATTTACGCAGGCGAAAGCTATACCAAAACCCCTGTAACTAGCGACAAAAGCATTATCCTCAACGCTCTTTCCGAACTCACTTACGGGCAAATAGAAGATGGTACAGCTATCGGTATGGGATTAGCCACTGCCGTAAATCGGCTAAAAGAAAGCAAAGCCAAAAGCCGTGTCATTATCCTTCTCACCGATGGTGTTAATAATACTGGTTTTATAGACCCACAAACGGCAGCCGAACTCGCTGCTGAATACGGCATCAAGGTATATACCGTAGGTATCGGTACCAACGGAATGGCACTTTCACCTTACGCCCTTAATATAGACGGAAGCATTATTTACCGAATGCAACAAGTAGATATTGATGAGCCGCTAATGAAGAAAATAGCAAAAACTACCAACGGACGCTATTTCCGTGCTACTAATAACCAAAAACTACAACAAATTTACGATGAAATCAATCAAATGGAAACTACCAAAGTAGAAGAATTTAAATACACCGAAGTAGATGAAAAATTCCGATTATGGGTACTTATTGCAGGTGTATTACTGCTATTAGAGTTCCTACTCAAGCATACTTTATTCAGAAATGAAGTCTAATAAATAAGAACCTTACAAACAAAAAAAGCGATAGCTATTTAAACAGCTATCGCTTTTTTATGCCTATAAAACATGCTTATGAGCACGATATGATGAGCGTACCAGCGCACCACTTTCCACGTGTCGGAAGCCCAAACTCATACCTATCTCCTTATATTTAGCAAATTGGTCAGGCGTTACAAAAGCCCTTACAGGCAAGTGTCGCTTGCTTGGCTGCAAGTATTGTCCTATTGTTACAATATCCACCTTAGCCTCTTTCAGGTCGTGAAGTGTCTCAATTACCTCCTCTTCCCTTTCGCCTAAGCCCAGCATAATCCCCGATTTAGTGCGATTAGCACCATTCTCTTTCAAGTAGCGCAACACACCCAAGCTGCGGTCGTATTTTGCTTGTATTCGCACCTCGCGAGTAAGGCGGCGCACCGTCTCCATATTGTGCGAGATAATCTCAGGAGCTGCACCCAAAATACGGTTCAAATTACGCTCCACACCCTGAAAATCAGGTATAAGCGTCTCCATAGTTGTCTGCGGATTCATACGCCTTACAGCTCTTACCGTTTCAGCCCATATAATACTCCCCATATCCTTCAGGTCATCTCTATCCACCGAGGTAAGTACAGCGTGCTTAATATTCATCAGTTTGATAGAGCGTGCCACCTTCTCTGGCTCTTCCCAGTCCAGCGATTCTGGTCGTCCGGTTTTTACACCACAAAAACCACACGAGCGAGTACAGATATTCCCCAGAATCATAAAAGTAGCCGTACCCTCACCCCAGCATTCACCCATATTAGGGCAGCTGCCCGAAGTGCAAATTGTGTGCAAATTATATTTATCTACTACATTCCGTAATTCGGTGTATTTCTTCCCTGTAGGAAGCTTTACCCGTATCCAATCTGGCTTAGTAGCAACAGTTTCTACATTCATCTTCTATTTGTTGTATCTTTAAAAAACGACACAAAAGTACAACTTTTTTATAAACTAACAATACTTCTCTATAAAAAAAGTCCTAAAATCCCCTTGCCACATCATCACCTCGTGGGTCTGCTCCCCCTTCCAATTTACCATCTTTATCCACCAAAATAGCATCTACCCTGCCTATAATCACAAAGTTCTCCTCTTTTGTTACATACCCTTTCGCCTTTAGCTGGCTTATCACCTCAGGAGCAAAGCCCTTAGGCTCAAACATCACATCATCAGGAAGCCACTGATGATGAAAACGAGGTTGGCTTACCGACTCCTGCATCGTCATTCCATACTCAAACACATTCAGCATACACTGCAATACCGAAGTAATAATTGTAGAGCCCCCAGGCGTACCTATTACCATTCGTAGCTTCCCATTCTCCTCTACAATCGTAGGCGCCATAGAGCTCAGCATACGTTTATGAGGCGCAATAGCATTCTTTTCAGAGCCCACTAGCCCGTAAGTATTAGGCTCACCTGGCTTAATACTAAAGTCGTCCATTTGGTTATTTAGGAAAAAACCGCCTCCTTTCACATACACTTTAGAGCCGTAGTTGGTGTTCAGCGTAGTAGTTACAGCCACCGCATTGCCAAAACTATCCACTATAGAGTAATGCGTAGTCTCATCACTCTCATACCCCACTATAGTACCCTGCCTAATCTCGCTCGATTTGCTCGCCTTATCCCACGAAAAACTATCCATACGCCCCTTTAAATACTCCGCCGATAGCAACTCCTCTACAGGCACTTTCACAAAGTCAGGATCACCCATATAGTAAGCGCGGTCAGCATATGCACGCCTTTCAGCCTCCACAAGTAGCTGGATATACTCCACCCCATTATGCGCATATTGCTCAATATGGTAAGGCTCTACACTCTTGAGTATCTGCGCGAGGCAAATACCCCCACTCGAAGGCAGCGGCATAGAGCTCACCGTATAGTTTTTATAGTTAAATGTAATAGGTTTGCGCCATTGCGAATGATAGCCTTTCAAGTCCTCTAGTGAGAGTATTCCCCCCAGCTCCTGCACATAATTCACTATTCGTTTCGCCGTTTCACCCTCGTAAAACTCAGCCCTACCGTTATCTCTAATGCGTTCCAAAGTCTGCGCCAGCTCCTCATATTTAAAACGCTCGCCCGCCTTCCAACCATTCTCAAACGGCGTAATGTAGTTATTAGCCTTTTTTATCAGCTCCACATTCTTATTCATATAAAAATCAGCCTGTAAAGGTGTAATAACCACCCCATTACGAGCCAAATCAATAGCAGGCTGAATCAGCTCCGCCATCGGTAGCTTGCCAAAGCGTTCGTGCACGGCAAATAGCCCATCAATCGTACCAGGCACCCCAATAGCCAAAGCCCCCAGCGTACTCTTGTCGGCAATTACCTTGCCGTCTTTGTCCAAATACATATCCCTATGCGCCTTCGCAGGAGCCTTTTCGCGGTAGTCCAACGCCCCCTTTTCGCCATCAGCCAAGCGGTACACCATAAAACCACCCCCGCCAATGTTCCCCGCATTCGGGTAACTCACCGCCAAAGCCAGCTCCGTAGCCACCATTGCATCAAACGCATTGCCGCCCTTCTGCAATATTGCCAAGCCTATTTGCGCAGCCTCCTCCTTAGCACACACTACCATAGCGTGCTCTGCCACCAATCCCTTAGTAGCCACAGTATCAGCTACTTTATCGCTATTTGTATGGTTGCAGCCCATTGTCAAAACAAGCCCAACAACCCCTAAAAACAATCTCTTAACCATTAGTATAATATCAATTTAAAAGTTTGATGCAAAGATACAAAAAAATAATGAATAATGATTAATATGCAATGATTAATGTTTAATGAAAATTCTTAATTCATAATTCAAAATTACCCTCCACCTACCTCATAAAAAACTTAACAAAAAATTAACATTAACCATTTGGTTAATACAATCGGTTAGCGTACCTTTGCACCCAGAATTAAACAGTTAATAACTAATAATGGATACAAGTACCGAAGAACGCATCAAGCAAGCTGCCCGCAAAGTATTTCACCAAAAAGGTTATGCCGCAACACGTACCCGCGACATCGCCGAAGAAGCCAATATAAACCACGCTATGCTCAACTATTATTTCCGTAGCAAAGAAAAACTATTTGAAATCGTAATGATGGAAACAATGACACAATTCTTTAAAGGAGTAGGGAGCATACTCAATGATGAAAATACCTCCTTAGAAGAAAAAATAGAGCGTGTAGTGGCTAATTATATCGATTTACTCTTAGAAGAACCCGAATTACCCACCTTTATACTCAACGAAGTACGCCCCAATCCACAATTCTTTGTAGAACAAACTCCTATAAACGAAGCCCTTACTCACTCAGTATTCGCCCGTCAGTATGCCCAAGCCGTAATTCAAGGAATAGTAACTGAGCCTAATCTAATGCACACTATTCTCAACGTTATCGGATTGGTGATATTCCCTTTCGTTGCTAAGCCTATGCTAAGCGCAATTACCAACCTACCCGAAGAGCAATACAAAGCCTTAATGATCCAACGCAAAACCCTTATTCCTCAATGGATTAAGACGATATTGTCCCTACCTAAAACGGGTGATTAGTAGGGCATATATTTTTTTATTTATACCCTAACCAAATGGTTAAACGTATTGTATAACATAAACAACAATTACATATGAAGTTCATAACATCACTTCTGCTCTTTCCAATCATAGGTATCGCACAACAAACGATAACCTTAAATGATTGTTACCAACTCTCTCAAGAGAATTACCCCACCGTCAAAAAGCTCGACTTGCTCACCAAAACCGAAGCTTACACCCTTGCCAATGCCAATCGTGCCTACCTCCCACAGCTCTCTATCTTGGGGCAAGCTACTTACCAGTCCGAAGTAACCGACCTTTCCAAGTCTGTTGTAGGTGTACTCCCTTTGCCACCCAACATCTCTTTGCCTACTATTGATAAAGAGCAATATAAGGTGGTAGGCGAGGTCAGCCAACTGCTCTATGGAGGTGGGGCAATTCGCAGTCAGAAAGTTATCACCAAAGCACAAACTGCCGTCCAAATCCAAGCAGTCGAAACGCAGTTGTATAATCTCAAACAGCGCGTGAGCAACCTATACTTCGGAATACTCCTTATCGAAGCACAACGTACTCAAAACCAACTTAATACCCAAACCCTACAATCACAACTCAACAAAGCCGAAGTAGCCCTACAAAACGGCACCACACTGCCCAGCAATGTAGCCGAGCTCAAAGCCGAAATCCTACGAGTAACAATGCAATCTACTGAATATGAAGCCACACAAGCCTCCTACCTGCAAATGCTATCCATCTTCATAGGAAAAGAACTCACCAGCGCCACCCAACTCACACTACCTGCGTCCGAGTTAGCAAGTAAGCCCCTATCCAGCGAAAACCTACGCCCCGAACTCAAAGCATTTCAGCTACAAGAGTCGCTGCTCAAAGCCCAAGAAAAACAGCTCAATAGCGAATATATGCCCAAGTTAAGCGCGTTTTTCCAAGGCGGATATGGGCGTCCTACACTCAATATACTTAATAACCAAGCCGATTTCTACTACATCACAGGCGTCCGTTTGCAGTGGAACCTAAGCCCTCTGTACAACTTGTCCAGCAAAAAGAATATACTCCGCCTAAGCCACGAAAGTCTCTTGGCTGACCGCGATACCTTTTTGCGCAACACCCAACTCGACCTTACTCAGCAGTCCGAGCAGCTCAAAAAGCTACAAAAGCTGATAGAGCAAGACAAAGAGAATGTAGCCCTACACCAAAGCATTACCCAAGCCGCCCAAGTGCAGTTAGATAATGGTGTTATTACCACCCACGAATACCTCCAAAAAATCAATGCCCAGCACCTCGCCCAGCAAACCCTACAACTACACCAAATACAACTAATACAAGCCCAAGAAAACCAAAAACTAATACTTAATGATTAATTAACAATGAAAAAAATAACTCTTATCACCGCTCTTGCAGCCCTTATCGCCTGCAATCACAAAAACAATTTCGATGCCTCAGGCAACTTTATAGCCGATGAAGTCATCGTTTCAGCCCAACAAAACGGGCAACTTATCTCCTACAACGTCCAAGAAGGACAAACCCTCACCGAAGGACAAAAAGTAGGACAAATAAATACCGAAGTGCTACAACTGCAAAAACAGCAAGTAGAAGCCACCATCGCCACACTCAAAAACAAAACTCTAAACCCCGATGATCAAGCCGCACTCATACGAAGCCAGTACGAAGTACAAAAAGCACAGTTAGAACAACAACAGCACGAACTAAGCCGTGTGAAACAACTCGTAGCAGGAGGTGCTGCCACACAAAAGCAGTTAGATGACCTCACCGCCGCAGTTAGCCAGCTCCAAAAGCAACTCGCCGTAACACAAAACCAGCTCAAAGCAAGCCTCACCAATATCAACACTCAGAACAACAGCATATTAAGCCAAGAAGTCCCCTTGCAAAAGAATGCCGAAGCCGTACAAGCACAAATTAATCAAGGAGAGATTATCAACCCTACTACCGGCACAGTACTTGTCAATTACGCCCTAAAAGGCGAAATGCAAACCTACGGAAAGCCACTTTATAAGATAGCCAATACCGATACCCTCACCCTCAAAGCCTACATCACCGGCAACCAACTGCCACAAGTCAAGTTAGGACAAGCCGTTACCGTCCACACCGATGCCGCAGAAGGCGAGCAGCACACCTACAAAGGAGAAATAACCTACATCGCCAGCAAAGCCGAATTTACCCCTAAAACCATACAGACCAAAGACGAACGCGCTAACCTCGTCTACGCCATCAAAGTCAAAGTAAAGAACGATGGCTACTTAAAGATAGGAATGTACGGCGAAGTACTCTTTAATCACTAACCCCCTACTCTATCCCCGCTGGTGCGCACTGACCCTCGCTGGCGCGAGCTTGTAGCTCGTGCCTATCAAGAACAGAGCTTGTAGCTCGTGCTCAATTCAAAATTCAAAATTCAAAATTCACAATTCACAATTCACCCTCGCTGGCGCGAGCTTGTAGCTCGTGCCTA
>NZ_KB291246.1:0-77554 GCF_000318275.2 Capnocytophaga sp. oral taxon 332 str. F0381 | reverse complement strand
CAGAGCTTGTAGCTCGTGCTCAATTCAAAATTCACAATTCACAATCATTACAGAAAAACATTGCGAATAATTCAATAAGTCCTATGTAAGACAAATGTCGGAGCTTAGTCGGAGCTTAGTCGGAGGAATACAATAAAAATTACATTGTCAAATTCGCAATAAAAATCAAAAAACATACCCCCGCTGGCGCGAGCTTGTAGCTCGTGCCTATCAAAAAAAGAGCTTGTAGCTCGTACTTATCTAAAATAATAACAAACTAAAAATACTAAAAATGAACCCTATAAACTACCAGAAAATAAACCAACAGACCATTAATAATTGGATTGATAATGGTTGGGAGTGGGGGCAACCTATCTCCCATACCGAATTTGAGGAAGCCAAAAACGGTAATTTTTCCGTTAAACTTACTCCAACTAAAAGTGTACCTAAGGATTGGATAGGCAACTTGCGTGGCAAAAAAGTGTTAGGGCTCGCCAGCGGTGGCGGTCAGCAGATGCCTATTTTCACTGCCTTAGGTGCGCAATGTACTGTATTAGACTACTCCGATAGACAAATAGAACAAGAGAGAATAGTTGCCCAACGTGAGGGTTACCTCATCACACTCCTGCAAGAAGATATGAGCAACCCCCTTCCTTTCGCTAACGATACCTTTGATATGATATTTCACCCCGTGTCCAATTGTTATATTGAAGAGGTAAAACCACTATGGAAAGAGTGCTACCGCGTGCTTAAAAAAGGAGGTGTATTGCTTTCAGGTTTAGACATAGGCGTTAATTATCTATTTGATGAGGAAGAAAAAACACTGATAAACACCCTGCCTTTTAACCCATTAAAGAACGAAGAACACCTGCGTCAGATGCAGAAAAGCAATGGTGGCATACAGTTTTCACACACCTTAGAAGAGCAAATTAATGGACAGTTAGAGGCGGGATTCACGCTTTTAAGCCTTTATGACGATACCAATGGCTATGGCAATCTACACGAACACAACGTTGCAAGCTATATCGCTACAAAAAGTATCAAGTAGCAATCTCATTGTATTTTCTAATTTTCACATTTGCTAATTTGCTAATTTTCACATTTACTAATTAATAAAATGCCAAGCATAAATATACAAAATCTCAGCAAGTCCTATGGCGATACCCAAGCCGTCCAAAACCTCTCCTTACAAGTAGAGAAAGGCGAACTATTTGGGCTTATCGGTCCCGATGGCGCAGGCAAAACCACCGTCTTCCGTATGCTCACTACCCTCCTATTGCCTGATGAAGGTACAGCAACCATCGAGGGTTGGGACATCGTCCGCGATTACAAACAAATCCGCAACTGTGTGGGCTATATGCCTGGGCGCTTCTCCCTATACCAAGACCTTACCGTGCAAGAAAACCTACAATTCTTCGCCACCGTCTTTGGCACAACCATAGAGCAGAACTATCCCCTTATTAAGGATATTTACGAGCAGATAAAGCCCTTCTGCAATCGCAGAGCAGGCAAACTTTCAGGCGGAATGAAGCAAAAGTTAGCCCTATGCTGCGCCCTCATACACAAGCCCAAAGTGCTTTTTTTAGACGAACCCACCACCGGCGTAGATGTAGTTTCGCGCAAAGAATTCTGGCAAATGCTCGCCAAGCTCAAAGAGCAAGGCATCAGTATACTCGTTTCCACCCCTTATATGGACGAAGCCAGCCTATGCGACCGCATTGCCCTAATGCAAGCAGGAAAGATACTTTCCACCAGCACCCCCGAGCAAATCATCGCCGATTACCCCACAACACTCTATGCTGTCAAGGCTCCCGACCTGTACGCACTGCTCCAACACCTGCGCCAAAAGCCCGAAATAGATAGTTGTTACCCCTTTGGCGAGTATTTGCACCTTACCCTCAAAGAAGACACCAATATAACCTTATTCCAGCAGCAGCTGAAAACCACCTTCCCCCACCTCGATTGGCAGCCCATCACCCCCACCATCGAGGACAGTTTTATCCGCCTAATGGAAACCACAAATTGCTAATTTTCACATTTACTAATTTGCTAATTAATAAGATGACAGCCATAGAATGTAACAACCTCACTAAGCAGTTCGGCGACTTCAAAGCCGTCAACGGCATATCCTTATCCGTCAAGAAAGGCGAAATCTTCGGCTTCCTTGGTGCCAATGGCGCGGGCAAAACCACTGCCATACGCATCTTCTGCGGACTCTCCTACCCTACCTCAGGCGAGGCTACCGTAGCAGGCTTCGATGTTTATACACAGCAAGAGCAGATAAAGAAGCGCATCGGTTATATGAGTCAGAAGTTCTCGCTCTACGACAACCTTACAGTAAAGGAAAACATCACCTTTTACGGAGGCGTCTATGGCGTACCCCGAAACGAAATCAAAACCCGCAGTTCCCACCTTATCACCAAGCTTGGCTTGCAGGCAGAAGCCAACAAACTCGTAGGGTCGCTACCGCTGGGCTGGAAGCAGAAGCTCGCCTTTTCGGTAGCTATCTTCCACCGTCCCGAAATTGTGTTCTTAGATGAGCCTACCGGTGGTGTAGACCCCATCACGCGCCGTCAGTTTTGGGATATGATATACGAAGCCTCCGCGCAAGGCATCACCGTATTTGTCACCACCCATTATATGGACGAAGCCGAGTACTGCAACCGCATCAGTATAATGGTCGATGGCAAAGTAGCAGCCTTAGATACCCCCACTCACCTCAAAAAACAATACAACACCCATTCAATGGACGAAGTTTTCTATCAGCTTGCCCGCAATGCAAAACGCAATGAATAACCCCGTGTAGGGGCGAATGGCAATTCGCCTTTTAATCCCTAAGAACCTAATTACAAACCCAATGAAACAGCTTATAGCCTTTATACGCAAGGAATTCTATCACGTATTCCGAGACCGCCGTACCCTACTGATACTCTTCGGTATTCCCATAGCCCAAATACTCCTATTTGGTCAAGCCCTCAGCAGCGAGGTCAAGAACATCTCAATTGCAGTCCTCGACAAGGCGCACAACACCTATACACAGCAAATCCAAACGCAAGTCGCCGCAAGTCCTTATTTCAAGGTGAAAGAGCCCTTGCTCAATTACGATGAAATAGAAACCCAATTCAAGCGAGGCACACTCAAAGCCGCACTTCTCTTCCCTCCTGATTTTGGTAAAGACCTATACACGCCCCAAGGCACTACCCTACAACTCATCACCGATGGAGCTGACCCCAATACCGCCAAAACGGTAGAAAACTACCTCAATGCCATATTGCTTAGCTACCAGCAAACACTCAACCCTACGGCGCAACCCTCTTATCAGATAGTGGTAGAAAACCGAATGCTGTACAACCCAGCCCAAAATGGTTCGATGAACTTCGTTCCTGGGGTGATAGCACTCGTCTTTATGATAGTAAGCACTGCCCTCACCTCAGTAGCAGTTGTGCGCGAAAAAGAGTTAGGAACTATGGAAATCCTATTAGTATCCCCCTTCAACCCCCTAAAAATACTCATAGCCAAAGCCACTCCCTACCTGATACTCTCGCTTATCAACTTTACTGTGATACTCTTACTCTCGGCTTATATGCTCGAAGTACCGGTGCGAGGCAATTTGCTACTGCTTTATGCCGAAAGTACTCTGTTCATCATCATCTGTCTATCTTTGGGGCTACTTATATCCACCATAACAGCCTCACAACAAACAGCGATGCTCATCTCAATGATGGGGCTAATGCTCCCTACCGCCTTCTTTACAGGCTTTATGTTCCCCATAGAGAATATGCCCCTTGTTTTTCAAGGAATATCCAAAGTCTTCCCTTCCAGCTATTATTATAGTATCGTAAAAAAAGTAATGCTTAAAGGGCTCAGTTTTGGTTATGTATGGCAAGAAACCCTAATTCTTATCACAATGGCAGTCCTATTTCTAAGCCTTGCAATGAAAAAGTTCAAAGTCCGTTTAGAATAAGTTAGTGTTTAGTTGTGAGTTCAAAGCAGTGAGTCCTCAGCCACTACCGCAATTTTCCCTCCAAACCCTAATGTAAAACTTTCAAACCCTAATGTCAAACAACTAAACACTAACCTCTAATGAATACATTAAGCTTTATCCTCCAAAAAGAATTTAAACAGATATTCCGAGATAAAACCATCTTGGCAATGATGTTTATAGCACCAATAATGCAGTTCATCATACTGCCACAAGTAGCCAATTTTGATGTGAAGAACATCAACCTCGTGTATATAGACCACGACCAGAGCCCCTATTCGCAACAGCTATTACAGAAGATAACCGCCTCGGGGTATTTCCGCCTTATCAGTGCCCCTTTCACTTATGCCGAAGGTATTACGTATATAGAAAAAGGCAAAGCTGATGTAGTAGTAGAAATCCCTACCGATTTTGAGCGCAATCTCGTGCGTGAGGGGCGCCAGTCCATAGGCGTATCGATAGATGCTATCAACGGCAGCAAGTCCAGCTTAGGAGGAGCCTATTTGGCACAAGTAATACACGATTTCAACCAACAGTTGGCTATCAATATCAAAGCCCCCAAACCTCTTGCTCGTACAGCCCAAATAACAATGGCAAGCACCTCTTGGTACAACCCACTGATGCAGTACAAATACTACATTGTGCCCGGCATATTAGCCATATTGCTCACCATTATAGGCGGTTTCTTATCGGCACTGAATGTGGTTAAAGAAAAAGAAATAGGCACCATAGAGCAGATAAACGTAACGCCTATTAAGAAGTGGCAATTCATTTTAGGCAAGCTCATACCCTTTTGGGTATTAGGTACGCTGCTTTTCACTTTGGGGCTTACCCTGATGTATGTAGTTTATGGTATCGCCCCAGCGGGAAGTTTGCTCACCCTATACACCTTTGCTGCAATGTATCTTATTGCCATTCTTGGCTTTGGGCTGCTGGTTTCCACCTTTGCCAATTCGCAGTTGCAAGCAATGTTTATCGCCTATTTCTTTATAATGATATTCCTGCTAATGAGCGGTTTCCTTACCAATATAGAGAGTATGCCCGCTTGGGCAATGACAGCATCGCAATTCATTCCCGTTACTCACTTTGTAAAAGCAATGCGCCAAATTGTCCTGAAAGGCAGTGCGCTATGGGAATTGAAGGCAGAGCTATTATACCTTATGGGCTTCGCAGTAGCGCTCAACAGCTGGGCAATTTGGAATTATAAGAAAACAAGCTAATTTATCCTTCGCTTATCCTTCGCTTATCCTTCGATTATCCTTCGCTCAACCTTCGCTCAACCTTCGCTCAACCTTCGCTTAACACAGGGGCAAAGCCGCACCAGCAAGCACTAAGCAAAGAAAACACATTAGCCAAAAAAATATTCGTCAAAAAAATTGTACAGAATAAAAAAAAGCTGTATATTTGCACCATAAAAAAGAATTATCATTAAGTGTTAGTATGATTTTAGGTTAGAGAGGAGGCACAAGCCGTTTTTTCTAACCTTTTTTATATGTAAATTGAGATTATGTACAAAACCATTATTCGCCCATTACTCTTTTCGCTCGACCCCGAAAAGGCACACCATTTCACATTCAGCTATTTGAAATTCATACACAAAATACCCCTTGTGCCTGCCCTTATAAGAGCCATTTACAAGGTAGAGCACCCCTCACTACACCGTGAGGTATTCGGCTTGCATTTCAAAAACCCCGTAGGATTAGCCGCAGGGCTAGACAAAGACGCCAAGCTATACCAAGAGCTCTCCAATTTAGGCTTCGGATTTATAGAGATAGGCACTATCACCCCTAAACCACAACCTGGCAATCCCCCCAAGCGGCTCTTCCGCCTAATAGACGACCAAGGTATCATCAATAGAATGGGCTTCAATAACGAAGGTGTAGAAGCAGCCGTAAAACGCCTTAAAAAGAACAAAAATGTGCTCATAGGTGGCAATATAGGTAAAAACAAAATTACCCCTAACGACCAAGCTGTGAATGACTATCTCATCTGTTTTGAACAGCTGTTTGATTACGTAGATTATTTTGTAGTGAATGTAAGTTCGCCCAATACCCCCAATTTGCGCACCTTACAAGAAAAAGAACCCCTACAACAGCTGCTCAGTACCCTACAACACAAAAACCACGAGCATCCCAAACCAAAGCCCATACTGCTAAAAATAGCCCCCGATTTAACCGATGAGCAACTATTAGATATTATTGAGATTGTACAAAATACCCACATCGCAGGTGTTATAGCCACCAATACCACCATTGGCAGACAAGGGCTACACTCGCCTGCACAAAACGAAACAGGTGGACTTAGTGGTAAGCCCTTAAAGCAACGTGCCACCGAGGTAATCCGTTTTCTATCAGAAAAAAGCAACAAAGCCTTCCCAATTATAGGCGTAGGAGGTATTTTTAGCGAAGAGGATGCTATTGAAAAGCTGAACGCAGGAGCCTCACTGGTACAGCTTTACACAGGCTTTATATACGAGGGTGCAGGACTTGTAAAGCGTATCAACAAGCGATTGATAAAACAATAACCCCACCCTCTGCACAAATTGGCACAGCAATTGCAATATATATACCCAAGAAAGCATTTACATTAGTAAAATGCACAATATCAAACTAATAACTCAATAAAGCCAACAGTAACTAAAAAAGCGACTGACATATTGGCATATCTTGATTCAATAAGACAATGAAAATAGAAAATTTTGACAGCTTAGTGATTAGCAATATGGATGAGAATGCAGAAATCATACCTCTTTTCCCAGAGGAAGATGAGCAAGAAGTATCACAACAAGCAATCCCACAGATACTTCCCATATTACCACTAAGAAATACCGTGTTATTTCCAGGAGTAGTAGCCCCTATCAACATAGGGCGTGATGCCTCGTTGCAGCTGATGAATGACGCTAATGACACCGATAAAACCATAGGTATAGTAGCACAATTAAATGAAGATACCGAAAACCCCACAAGTAATGACCTTTACAAGCTGGGAACAGTAGCCCGTATCTTGCGCATATTCAAGCTTCCCGACGGGAATGCTACTATTATCATACAAGGCAAAAAACGCTTTCAGATAGACCACATTGTAGAAGAAAAACCCTACATAAAAGCCGCTATTACCGAAGTAGCCGATATAAAACCTGAACCCAACGATAAGGAGTTTGAAGCCACTATCGAATCTGTAAGAGAAATGGCTATCAAGATTATTCAAGAAAACCCCAATCTCCCTTCGGAAGCAGCCTTTGCTATCCGAAACATCAACAGCGATGCTTTCCTAATAAACTTCATATCAGCCAATATGAATGCTACCGTATTGGAAAAACAAGCAGTATTGGAAATAGATGAGCTTAAGGAACGCGCTACGGAGGTATTGAAATACTTGCATATAGATTTCCAAAGGCTTACGCTTCGCAACGAAGTGCAATCTAAAGCCCGTTTTGATATAGACAAGCAGCAGCGCGAGTACTTTTTGCAGCAGCAGATGCAAACCATTCAGAAAGAGTTGGGCGGAGCTTCATCAGAAGCCGAAATAGAAGAGCTACGTGCTAAAGCCAAAGATAAAAAATGGGACAAAAAGGTGAAAGACCTCTTTGAAAAGGAAATCACCAAAATGCAACGCACCAACCCCAATAGCCCTGATTATAGCATACAGCGCAATTACATAGAAACGCTTTTAGAGTTGCCTTGGAATGAATACTCTAAAGACAATTTTGACCTGAACCGCGCCCAAAAGATACTCGATAAAGCCCACTATGGCATAGATGAAGTAAAGCGCCGTATTATAGAATACTTAGCCGTACTAAAACTGCGCAACGATATGAAGTCGCCCATATTGTGCTTTTATGGTCCGCCAGGGGTAGGAAAAACCTCTTTAGGGCGTTCTATAGCCAAAGCACTCAACCGCGAATATGTGCGAATGTCATTAGGAGGCTTGCACGATGAAGCCGAAATACGCGGGCACCGCAAAACCTACATAGGGGCAATGCCAGGACGTATATTGCAGCTATTGAAAAAGGCAAAGACCTCCAATCCCGTATTTGTATTGGACGAGATAGATAAATTAGGCAATAACAATTACCACGGCGACCCCTCATCGGCAATGCTGGAGGTACTTGACCCCGAACAAAACAAGGAGTTTTACGACAACTTTTTAGAGATGGGTTATGACCTCTCTAAGGTATTGTTTATAGCCACTGCCAACGATTTATCTACCATACAGCCTGCCTTACGCGACCGTATGGAGCTCATCAACGTAACGGGCTATACTATTGAAGAAAAAGCCGAAATAGCCAAACGACACCTCTTGCCCAAGCAGCTGAAAGAGCACGGAATGAAATCATCTGATATACAACTGGGTAGGAAAGAAATAGAGCGTATTATAGAAGGTTATACCCGCGAATCGGGGGTGCGCGCCTTAGAAAAAGAAATAGCCAAAGTAGTGCGTTATGGTGCTAAAAACTTGGCTATGGAAGAGGCATACGACCCTAAAATATCTGTTGAAGATATAGAGAAAATATTGGGTGTACCGCATTTTGACCGTGATAAATACGAAGACAACGATGTGGCAGGTGTAGTAACAGGACTTGCTTGGACGAGTATGGGAGGTGAGATACTATTTATAGAATCGGCACTCTCTAAAGGCAAGGGGGTACTGAACATTACGGGCAACTTGGGGCAGGTGATGAAAGAATCGGCTACCATAGCCTTAGAATACATCAAAGCCAATGCCGAGCGCTATAACCTAAACCCTAAGCTCTTTGAAAACTACGATGTGCATATACACGTGCCAGAGGGTGCTACCCCAAAAGATGGGCCTAGCGCAGGAATTGCGATGCTCACCTCGCTAATGTCATTATTCACCCAAAAACGTGTGAAAAAGCACTTGGCAATGACCGGTGAAATTACCTTGCGTGGCAAGGTGTTACTTGTGGGCGGACTTAAAGAAAAGATATTGGCAGGAAAGCGTGCAGGCATAAAAGAATACATACTGAGCAAAGATAACAAAAAAGATATACAAGAAATAAAAGAAGAATACCTCAAAGGGCTTACCTTCCACTACGTAACCGATATGGAAGAGGTTGTGCGCTTGGCTATAACTTCGCAAGACGCAAAACATAAAAAAGTTTTTACCTTTGAATAATTATTTGTACCTTTGCCCCATCATAATAAAAAACGATGAAAGAAGAAGATATTTTAGGAGAAAATCATATAGCCACTTCGGCAGAAACGCCTCTAAGGGCTGATGCTTTTGAGAAAAGTGAGGCTGAAAAGATAACCGAGATAGAAGGACACGTGCGTGCTATATTACACACATTGGGTATGGATTTAACTGACGATAGCCTAAAAGGTACGCCCAAACGTGTAGCGAAGATGTTTGTAAAGGAGATATTTGGCGGCTTATTACCAGAGCGCAGACCTTCGATGTCTACTTTTAACAACTCATATCACTACGGCGAAATGTTGGTAGAGAAAAACATAGTGGTTTATTCTACGTGTGAGCACCATTTATTACCTATAGTGGGGAGGGCACACGTGGGATATATATCCAACGGAAAAGTGCTGGGACTATCTAAAATGAATCGTATTGTGGAATACTATGCCAAACGCCCCCAAGTACAAGAGCGCCTCACCCTGCAAATAGTACAAGAGATGCAGCGAGCTTTGGGTACTGAAGATGTAGCCTGCATTATTGATGCAAAACACCTATGCGTAAATTCGCGAGGGATAGAAGATATAGATAGCAGTACTGTAACGGCTGAATTTGGTGGAAAATTTAAAGACCCTGAAGTGAGAAAGGAGTTTTTAGAATACATCAAATTAGAAACGAGATTTCATTAGTGTAAATTTTTTTGTAGGATTTTATCCTTATGGGGTAAAATCCTATTTTTATTATAGAATAAGGATATTGTGTGATAACCAAGCCAGCGAATGCATAGCGCTGGGTATGTAACGGCAAAAAAAATAATCAATAATTATTTGACAATTAAACATTATTTTGTACTTTTGCAATCTATACACTAAAACAAGTAAAATTAGAACAATGAATAAGTCAGTTTACATTATCCCCGTAAATACCCACAGTGGTAAATCGGTAGTGAGCTTAGGTGTATTGCAAATGATAATGCGCAATACATCAAAGGTAGGCTACTTTAAGCCTATTATTGAAAGCAAGTCTGAAAAAGATATGCTTATAGAAACAGTGTTGGAGCACTTTAAGCTCAATATGAGTTATGAAGAGACTTATGCTTATACACGTAAAGAGGTAATAGCCCTTAAGAACCAAGGAAATATTGGTGAAGTGTATGATACCATCATCAAAAAGTACAAAGCTTTAGAAGAAAAGTTTGACTTTGTATTGGTAGATAGTCCTGGTATTGTAGGTGATAGCAATTTTGATACTGACTTTAACGCTTCGGTAGCACAGAGCTTGAATATTCCTGTGCTGGTAGTGCTAAAGGATAGTTTTGCTTCGGAAGACGAGCTACTAAACCAAGTGCAAGTGCAATTAAATTCGATTTTAGAAAAAGATGTGCAAGTGCTTAGTGTGTTTATCAACAAGGCTAAAAATGCGACAGAGGCTACCCAAAGCAAATTGGAACAGAAATTTAAAGATATTACATTTACTGTAATTCCGCGCAAAGAGGAGCTTTCACGCCCTACGATTCGCGAAGTAGCCAAAGCTTTAAATGCTGAGTTTTTGTACAAAGGTGATAACATAGATGTTATTACCAAACGTACCCTTATAGGAGCGATGCAATTGCCTAACTATTTTGCAAACCTTACTGAAGATACTTTGGCGGTAATCCCTGCCGACCGTACTGACTTGATTACGGGCTCATTAGTAGCTAACTACTCCAACTATTCAAACATCAAAGGAATTGTGCTATACGGAGACTTTGAGCTTGACAAATCTATTCACAAGATATTGGAGGGTATTCAAAAAAACATCCCGATAATGATAGCCAAGAGCAATACTTTTGAAACAGCAAACCTTATAGGGGCTATCAATCCTCGTATTTACCCAGAGAACACAGAAAAGATAAAACTACTACTTCAGTTGTTTGACGAAACTGTAGATGCTGAAAAACTAAACAAGAGCATTTCTTCATTTAAATCGGAAACCATAACACCGCGAATGTTCCAATACAATATGGTACAGAAAGCACGCCAAGGGCAAAAACACATTGTATTGCCAGAGGGTACCGATGACCGTATTCTTACTGCTGCTTCACAACTTGCCGAAGATGAATTGGTATACCTTACTATCTTGGGCGACCCCGAAGCGATAAAAACACGTGCTACCAATATATTGGGCTTGAAATGGAACGAAAAACGTATCAGTATTGTAAATCCTGCTAATAGCCCTAAATATGAGGCGTATGCTGAGAAACTATACGAGCTTCGCAAGAGCAAAGGTTTAGAGCTTTCGCAAGCTAAAGATTTGATGCTTGATGCTTCGTACTTTGGTACGATGATGGTATTTGTAGGTGATGCCGATGGTATGGTATCGGGTGCGGTAAATACAACAGCACATACTATTCGTCCGTCATTACAGTTTGTAAAGACCAAGCCAGGGGTAAGCACTGTGTCGTCAGTATTCTTTATGTTGTTGCACGACCGCGTATTGGTGTACGGTGACTGTGCGGTAGTACCAAACCCAACTGCGGAACAATTGGCAGATATAGCTATCAGCTCTGCCGATTCGGCAATTGCTTTTGGCATAGAACCTAAGGTAGCACTCCTCTCCTACTCTTCTGGTAACTCAGGCAGTGGTGCTGATGTGGATAAAGTGCGTGAAGCTACCGCTTTAGTAAAACAACGTCGTCCAGAACTATTGGTGGAAGGGCCTATACAATACGATGCGGCAGTAGATCCTAAAGTGGGTAAACAAAAGATGCCTAATTCGCCAGTAGCAGGACAAGCTAATGTACTTATTTTCCCTGACCTTAATACGGGTAATAATACTTATAAGGCAGTACAACGCGAAACTGGAGGTTTGGCAATAGGGCCTATGCTTCAAGGCTTGAAAAAGCCTGTAAACGACTTGAGCAGGGGGGCACTTATTCCCGACATTTACAATACGGTGCTTATTACAGCCATACAGTCGGAATTTTAATGAGCTTATAAATCAGAAATTATAAAAGAAAATGGAAATATTAATTATTAATTCGGGGAGTTCGTCTCTAAAATATCAGCTTATAGATTCTAAAACAGGAGAATCAAAAGCCAAAGGGATTGTAGACCGTATAGGTATTGAAGGTAGCTTGATAAAATATGTTGCGGTAAAAGACGGTAAAGAAGTAGAAAGGAAGAAAGAAGTGCCTATTCCTACTCACGAGGTGGGTATGAACTTGGTAACTGAATTCCTCACAGACCCTGAAGTGGGAGTTATTCACAATCCTGAAGAAATAAAAGGGGTAGGACATCGTGTGGTGCACGGGGGTGAAAAATTGGTACAGCCTACTGTAATAGATGATGCTGTTGTGGAAGAAATCACACGTATTATCCCACTATCGCCTTTGCACAATCCAGGACACTTAGAAGGTATTCGCGTGGCGCGTAAACTTTTTAATAAGGCTATTCATGTGGCTGTGTTTGACACTGCGTTCCACCAAACGATGCCTCCTAAAGCTTTCCGCTATGCAATTCCTAATGAATACTACGAAAAGTATGGTATTCGTTCGTATGGTTTCCACGGTACAAGCCATAAGTTTGTAGATGCTGAAGCGCGTAAATACCTCAATAATCCGCATATTAAGAACATTACAATTCACTTAGGTAATGGGGCGAGTATGGCTGCTGTGAACCAAAATGGACAGTGTATAGATACCTCAATGGGCTTAACGCCACTTGATGGTCTTATTATGGGTACGCGTTGCGGACAGATAGATGCCTCTGTAGCGTTCTTTTTGGGACAAGAATTGGGATTGAGCTTTGAGGAGGTGAAAACTATCTTTAACAAGAAGAGTGGTATGCTGGGGCTTACAGGCTATTCTGACGCTCGTGATGTGGCAGCTAAATACCACGCAGGCGATGCAAACGCTCAGCTTTGTTACGAGATGTACGGTTATCGTATCCAAAAATTTATAGGAGCTTATACAGCTGCTTTAAACGGGTTGGATTCGATTGTATTTACGGCAGGTTTGGGCGAAAACGATGCTCTTACACGCTCATTTGCTTGTAGGAATATGGATTTCTTTGGTATCAAACTTGATGAGAAGAAGAATGAAGAACTAAATCACCCTAAAGCACCTGTAGAAATACAAGCTGCAGATAGCCGAGTGAAAATATTGATAATACCTACCAACGAGGAATTACAAATTGTAAATGAAATTGTAGGATTGGTAAAATAAATAACAAAACAGCAGAGATAGCGATGTCTCTGCTGTTTTTTCTTATAAAACTATCATATTTGATAAAGATTTTTTTTAAAACATAGCTGTTAATTAAAAAATAATGACTACCTTTGCAGCCGTATAGTCGTAACGTTGTGTCTATATAACATATAACAATTTTTATAACTTTTAATTATTGAGGTTATTACAATGAATATGAACGATTACATCATATTTTTAAGTTATTTTCACTCTGCTCACACACGTGCACAACAGATTCGTTGCAAGGCAAAAAGCCTTTCACCTCTTCGTATTTGAAAAATCAGCATTAGGAAGTAATAGCATTTTGGGCAATAGTGATGACTGTTGCTCGCACTTCGCAAAAACATTTACTATTATTTTAATTACGCTGAACAAATGAAAAATAAATATATCGACTTAATTGACCGAACCTACTATTTTCCTCAAGATGAATTTACCTTGGAGGGCGATGAACTTCGCTTTCACAATATTGACTTAATGGAGCTGGTACGCCAATACGGAGCACCGCTTAAGTTTATGTATTTGCCGAGAATTTCGGAGAATATACAGAGGGCTAAAAAATGGTTTGAAAAGGCTATTAAAAAGCATAAATACAAAGGGGCATATAATTACTGCTATTGTACGAAGAGTTCGCACTTTAAACACGTAATGGTGGAAGCACTGAAGAATGATATTCATATGGAAACATCTTCGGCTTTTGACATTAACATTATTAATAACCTCATCAATGAGGGGCTTATCACTAAAGAAAAGCATATTTTATGCAATGGCTTTAAACGCGATGCTTATATAGATGGCATCGCTGACCTTATCAATCGTGGATATGAGAATTGTATTCCTATCATTGATAACTACGAGGAAATTAACCTTTTTGAGGAGAAAATAAAGGGGACTTATAGTATTGGTATTCGCATTGCTTCGGAAGAAGATCCTCGCTCAGAGTTTTATACTAGTAGGCTAGGGATTGGCTATAAGAATATAGTGCCTTTTTACAATCGTGAGATAAAAGATAACGCAAAAGTGCGGCTAAAAATGTTGCATTTCTTTATCAATACAGGGATTAAAGATAATGCTTACTATTGGAATGAGCTTTTGAAGTGTTTGCGGGTGTATATTCAGCTGAAAAAGGTGGCTCCTGAGCTGGATAGCCTTAATATAGGAGGTGGTTTTCCTATAAAGACTTCGCTGGCTTTTGAGTACGATTACGCTTATATGGTAGATGAAATTATCCGCCAGATAAAAATTACTTGTGAACAAGAGAAAGTGCCTGTACCGAATATTTTTACTGAATTTGGAAGTTTTACGGTGGGTGAAGCTGGGGGTGCTATTTATGAAATTATGTACCAAAAGCAACAAAATGACCGTGAAAAATGGGATATGATAAATTCATCGTTTATTACCACTTTACCTGATACTTGGGCTATCAATAAACGTTTTGTATTGTTACCTATCAATCGTTGGAATGATGAATATGAGCGAGTGCTTTTGGGCGGGCTTACGTGTGATGGTGATGATTACTATAACAGTGAGCAGAATATGAATGCTATCTACTTACCTAAGTATAACAAAAACAAGCCTTTATACATTGGTTTTTTTAATACGGGGGCTTACCAAGACAGTATTGGGGGGGTAGGTGGTTTGCAACACTGCCTTATTCCGCAACCTAAAATTGTATTGATAGACAAAGATGAGAAAGGAAATATAGTATCTCGGCTTTTTATGGAACAACAAAAAGCTGAGGATATGCTGAAGATATTAGGATACTAAAACAATTGTTAATTGTCAATGATTTGTAAAAAGACTGTTCAGAGGAGTTTTGTTGGACAAGTAAGACTTTTTTGAATGGTCTTTTTATTACTAAAAGTAAGAATGATGAGAATATTCTTTTTCTTTTTGTTTGTAGGAGTATTATGGGGGCAGGAAAATGATATGAAGTACTACCAATACAATCTGTGGTTGCGTCCGTCTATCAATATGGATTATTTGAGATTGGAAGTAATAGAAGCACCTGAAAATGAAAGTTTAAAAAATAAGAAGTTATTACCTAATTACCCTGTAAACTTAGGGCTTAGTATGGGGATTTACAATACGTTTGTAACGGTGGGATATTCTAAAAGTATTGTTCCTCTACGAGATACTGATAAATATGGTAAGAGTAAGTTTTTTGACTTTCAGGTGCATTCATTTTTTAAAGAGCGGTTTCTGTTTGACCTTTATTATCAGGATTATAAAGGATTTTATTATACAGATAAGGCAAATATAAGGCTCCTGAACGATACTAAAATACACCAAATAGGCAGTGAACTATTATACTTTAGGAACTTGAAGGAAATAGCTTTGGAACAATTATTAAACCACGGAAAAACACAGTTTGGGACGGCTTTTGGGTGGTATATAGGTGGAGGACTTTACTATCACAAAATTGATATTCCTGCACTTTCGTATGTTAATAGCAATGAGGTATTTAGACATATACAAGCTGGCGTGAGTGTGGGGGTAACAGGTAATATTAACCTTACGGATAACTTTACTGCTTTTACCCTGATGGGAATAGGAGGTTACTTTGGAGGTGAGATGAAGCCACTTTCTAAAATGAAACTAAATGGTTATAATAATTTCAGACTATTGCTATCGGGGGTGTATACTAAAAAAGATTGGACTTTTATTTTTACGGTGCAAGAGAATAACAAACAGCTTTATTATAGAAAGAATGAACAAATAGACATCAATAGTAGTAATATTGAAATTAGCTGTATAAGGCAGTTTCGTTTTCAAACAAAATACCGAAATAGAGTAATGGAACTTTTAGGAATGTGATTATTTCGCTTCCCTAATAGCTTCTTTAACCACTTGGTCATATAAGATATTTTTATTGGAGTAATTCTCTTTGTAATTCTTGAGTTCTTCTAATACCTTTTTTCGATCTTCTTCTGTAAGATTTCTTCGGTTTAGCTTCCATTTTCTATATTGAGCTACAGCTTTGTGATAAGCCAGCTCATAAGCAGGAATATACTCATTGCTGCTATACAAATCTACCAATCGCAGTACTTCGTCAAATTTTAGGAAGGTAGTAAAGGCTTTTTTTATATCTCTCAGTTGCGAGTCAGCAGCTTCTTGGTTTTTTGTAGCTACAAAATCGGTAGCAGTAAGGGGATATTGGGCTAATTTGTTTTTCAGTTCTTTTACTTTTTCTACATTGTTGCTATTAGGATTGGCTATATAGTTATCTATATTTTGTCGTAATACTTCAAGACGCTGAAAGTCAAAGTTAGCCACATCATCACTATACATTTTGCTTATAACGGCGTATTCTGATTCTATCCATATATACAACATTTTATTGTCTTGGCGCAACTCAGGAGTATTGAGCAAACTTAATACTTTTTGATAGTTTTTATTTTTATAGGCTTTAATAGCTTCAAATATAGTGTCATTGGATTGTGCCCATACGCTTGCCGAAAAGAGTATGCTTAAAAAAAGATATATGATTTTCATTATTATAAATAGTTATAATTGTTCCAACTATCATAATGATAGCGTAATTTTTCTTCCATTTCTTCTTTTATTGATTTTATGTTTTCAAAATGCTCAAATTTAGGATTGATTTTTAATTTGCCCATAAGCTTATCGTACTCTTCTTTTGAAAACTGTGCTATTGGAGTATGGATAAAGTTGTCTATTTGTTTGGGTAGTATACTTGTATAGAAAACGTACCATTGCCAATCTTTCTTTACTTCATTCACACTTGGGTCATTGGTTTTGATGGTAGCCCAATGGCTGATGTATTTCTTAACCTCGTTTTTATCTATAGGTTCTTTTTGTAGTATTTGAGCAACTATGAAAGCCGATCTTTGGCTATAATTATCCTTCAGGGTTTCTAAATAAGTATCTTTTAAATCTTTAGTGATATCACCTTGGTTGTAATACCCTGTAATTTCAATAAGTAAATTGTTATAATCTTGAGGAGTAACTTGTATGCTATCCAGATTACTTATGGCAGCTTCTATAGTTTCTTGTACCGAAGAAGCTTCGGCAGTACTTTTACTAATGGGGGAAGATGAGCTTTTTTCGGAAAACCAAGTATAGAGAGCCACACAGCCTATAGCTACTAAGGCTGTAAGCATAAAATAGAGCGTTCGTTTATTCATTTTGTATGGTTATTTTTTATTGTTTTTAGGGTCTTTAGGGGTACTTTTTTTATTGTCTTGCGGCTTGTTATCATTAGGTTTTTTAGCAGGAGCAGCAGTAGGTTGTTGTTTAGCTTTAGGAGCTTGTGCAGTAGCTTTTGGGGCTGTTTGTACAGGAATAGCTTTCTTTGTCTTTTCTACTTTGGCAATACTGTCCTTTTGCTGTTTTATTTGCTTTTTTTGAGTAGCCAACTCTTCGTTTGCCTTTGCAATTAAATTATCTTTTTCTTTGATGATTTCTTCTCTACTGCTGATGATTTTCTGAGTTTCAGTATCTACATAGTAATAACCAGCAGTAAAGCCTATAGCTAAACAACCTATAACTACTGCAAGTGTGATATATAAACTTTTCTTATTCATTTTTCTTATTATTTTGTAGTTTTTGAATTTGTATTGGTAGTTTTTGTGGCTACATTGGTAGTTTTTGTAGTGGTATTATTTGATTTTATGGTATTTGTTGTTGTACTTGTAACTGTTTTTGTTGCAGTATTGTTAGGTAGTATTTGAGAGCTATTGAGTTCTTTCTTTACTTGCTCATATTTTGCTTCTTTTTCTTGTATTTTTTGCTCTATAGCACTTATATCTTCTTCAGATGTATTGCTGCGGTAAAAATATCCTATAATACCCCCTACAAGCAACGACAATAGAGCATAAAGCAATATATCAATAACAGGACTTTTCTTGTTATCATTAATGGTTTGCCCTCTGTTAGGAAGATGTATTGACAGCGTTTTTATATCGCTGTTTACAGTTGTTTTTTTCCCTGCCTGCCCCACGATAGTATATTCTATTTTATCGGTCGTAAGGGCGTATATTTCAAACTTTTTACCTGTAGGAATAGGGAGTTCTTCACCATTTACCCATAATTTAGCCAAAGCGTTTTCACTATTCTCTACTATGAGTTTGCGGGTAGAAAGTTTAGCTGTTATAGGTAATGGTATTTCTTTGCCATTTTTCAACGTATAGTACAAAGTATCAGTAGCAAGAGCATACAATTCAAAATACGGTTGAGGCTTAACAGCTGTGTTATTAATTTTTAGTGATGTGATACACTTATCAGCATCATCAATAATTAAAGCAGTAGTTTTTAGCTCATTAGTACCTGTTAGTTCTCGCTTTTCTTGTTGTCCTTTCAGTTGAAAGTATAGTTTTGCTCCTTGTAATGACAAAAGTTTCTTAGCAAATACAGGAATAGCGGTATTTTCAAGCCAAAGTTTGTCTAAGGCTTTCTTTTCATCGTTTATTTGCCATTTTACTACACTTAGAGGGTCTATAGAGTGCAAGTGAAACTCTGCCAAGAGCTTGCTATCAATATTAGTAGTAAAAAGATAAAGTTTTTCCACAAACTCATTGCGTTCATCGGCAAAGAGTGCTTCTAAATTCTCGGCAGTGGCTATAGCGTAGTAAGTACCTTTCCTGATACTTTCTATATCGAAGGTATAACGTTCCTTTTCTATGATAGCTTTTTCATTGATTTGGGTAAGCAGGTCGGTATATTCTTGTGAGGGGGTATTGTTTTGTATAAAAAACTCATATCGCTGAGCAATAGTGAGCAGGCAATCCTTTACATTGGTGAGTTTATGTGCCGAAGAGATAAATAGCCGTACAGCATAGAACCCAGCGCGTTTTTCACGGTCTAAAGCGCGCTTTATAAATGAATAACACGTCCATTTTTCATTTTTAGCAAATGAGAATACAGGGTTCTCGGTTATTTGCATTACTACGCTACGCTCATCGGTTAAAAATAGCTTGTTGTCTAATTGAGCTATAGCAGGGTTGCTGGTATATTCGGTATTAAGTCCCGCAAAGGTGCGTTGTATTAATAAATGTACTTTCATAGTGTTATGATTAAAAACGTCTTAAAAATTTACCTAAAAATCCGCCCTCATCTACGATAAAGCTATCCGATAGTATTTGAGCAATGATATTTTTAGAGTATTCGGGGTGGTATTCTCTCAAAATCTTATCATATACCACCTCTCCTATTGAAAAAGGAAATACCTTTATCTTAAACTTGTTATTTCCGCTCTCTTTAGCGTTGATACAGTTGTTTAATAAGTTTCTGAACTCTTCTTTTACGAACTCATCGGCTATGGTAAGGTCTGATTGTTGTGTGCCTATACGTTCTTTCTTAATAAGGTCAAACTTATTCACTACCAAATACACCGCATCGGTCTTTTCCAATATACGGTGTTTTCTGAACATATTCAGGATACTGATATAAATATCACTTTGGTTGTAATCATTGTGATAATCAGCATCAAGTCGCTTCATATGGTCTAAGGCATCAAGTACAAAGATAAGTATTTTTCGGTTGTTGTTCTTAATGTGATTTACAAAATCTTTTACCTCATCATTCTCCAAACCATTTTCAAATATCTTGGCATAGTTTTCACCGGGCACTTCCACTATATTCAGTGGGTGTGTCTTGTTTTTTTCGTCTTTTAGTGAGGTAGCAATATAGTTGTATGAACCTGATACCGTACCTTTTGCCAAAATACCTTTTTCTAAGTCCGATGTAATTTGAGCATCGTATTTTTCACCTTCAGTGTTATAAGAGTCGGGGATACTGATACCTGCTTTTTTAGCGTAGAACAACAAGCCCGATAACATTACCGATTTTCCAGAGGCAGGAATACCTACAAAAAATACATCGGTACGCCCTTTATCCATTGGGGGCAACTCATCTACTGTAAAAGCCTTTATAGGTCGTTGTTTTTGCCAATGTTTGAATGAGTTAATCAGCTTTTTATCTACTCCTGCAGTCTCTAAATCGTCATAGCTATAAAGGTTGCGGTTTAGGCAGTCGCGTATGTCTTCAATCCCTACTTCCTCATTTATCACTTTCTGGATTTCAGTAGTTTTATTAGCAGGAGGAGGGGTGATAATAGTAGTAGCTGTGGTAGGGAGTGGTGGGGTAACGGTTGTGTTTTGGAAAATAGAGTTCAACGAGGTATCAAATATAGAGCTCCCCGATGAACTTCCAAAAGGATCAAAACTATTAGTAGTGTTTGTTGCAAAAGGCGATGTCGAAGCTGATGTTGTTGTTGCTTGGGGTTCATTTTCAGCAGGCAACCCTTCACGCTGGCGTTTGCGCCTTTCTAGCTCCTTTACCTTAGCAATCTCTAAATTGTATTGTTTAAATTCTTCAATTGTAATGTCATTATTTATGACAAACTCATCAAGCTTATCTATTGAGAAAAAAACTTCATTACAACTGTTTAAAATTTGTCTCTTCCTTACCTTATCCATTGTGTATTCTATTTATATTTCTGATTAATATTCGGTAGCCCCACCTATGCTTGAAGGGGTAGATTCATTGTCGTATCTTCTTACTTTATAAGTAATAAAAGGTATTAGAATAACCAAGTGTATCACAACCACTATAAGTATAGGCAAAAACCAATTGGGAGGATATACCTTATTCAGCTCACTAAAGCTATTCAAAGGCAACTGATGACTATCCATTTGGAAAAGTACCATATCTTGATACATAGGGAGTTCCTCTAATTTTTCATTCAGTAGCTTGTAACTATCTGTTACAAAATCATTAGTAGTGTTATAGTTTTTGGCAACTCCCAAGAAATTCCAATTCTGGAAGTCCTGTCTGCGCCTTTCAGCTTCAGCCTCTACCTCCTTCAGTATTTTTGTATTCTCACTTACCTTATTGCGTATAGGGCTTAGGTTAGATTCTACAATTGAAGATAGGTTAGCCAATGTAGCTATAGCCAATGTTTGGTTATCTATAACGTATTTCCCTATTTGTAAAGAATCCTGAGTATTTCCTTTGTATTTTTTGCCACTCTTGCGGTTTTTTACATAAGCCCTTAGCTTATTAGTGAGTGCACTTTTGTAGTTTTGTAAGTCCTTAGAAGCTTCCTCTTCATAAATAGTTGATATGCCTATTACTTTGTTGATTTTCTCATTTACTTCTGCTTGCACCTTGGGCTTTACGTTATTTTCTATATTTAGAAAATGAACCAATAGTACAAGGCTGAATAATGACAACCCTATAAAAGGTAAAAACCAAAGTGTAGCTGCACTTTTATAATTTTTGCTCGCCATAGCTTGCTTTTTGTTCTTCAGTACCTGCATAATAGCATAATAAATCACTAATACTAAGACAGTAATAGCTAAACTTATAGGCATTTTACCGTCTGTTAAGTAAAGTAATGCAAAAAAATTAGCTGTAGATAAGAAAAATATAAATATTAGTGATATGATATCTACAAATGTAAAGTTATCTTGTTTAAACTCGGTCATAATGTTAGAATGTTTTGTTATATAGTATTGTTAATTGATTTTGTTGTACTGTATTTCTTTTCAGTTCTTCAATAATTTGTGTACTAGTATATTGCGGATATTTACTTTTTAAAGCCGCAATAAAAGCACTTACTATAGGGGCTGAAAAGCTCGTGCCTTGTAGTATTTCAGTCTGTTGATTAGGGCTTGCTACCTTTACGTTTTCTCCTTGGGCATAAATAGTTGTTAGTGTACCATAGTTAGAAAAGTCTGATTTTTGGTCGTATTCATTCACTGCACCCACTTTTATTGTATTTTCGGCACGTGCCATTGGGTCAAAGCCTGTGAGTATGCCGTCATTTCCTGCGGCTAACACAATAATTGTCTTATTGTTTTCGGCATATGAAAATAGCTCTTTCCAAAAACTTTCTTCATCTTTAGCTCCATTTTTTATATAATCCTTTTGATAAGTTTCAGGAATAACAGCTGCGGCGTCCAATTTAGCTCCTAATGATAGGTTCACCACATCGGCTTGCTGCTTAATAGCGTAAAGCACCCCTTTTATAATGTAAGTAGAACTCATATAACCATTGGCGTCCGATACTTTTATAGGAATTAGCTGTGCCGTAGGTACTATGCCCTCTATATCGTTAAACCTGTTCCCTACAATTATAGAGGCTACTGCGGTACCGTGATTGATAGCCGAGGGGTGCACATCACTACTATTGTCGGTTGCGTTATAAGGGTTTATCCATTTGCCTTTCAGTGAAGGGTGTTGCAAGTCAAAACCGTTATCTACAACAGCTACTTTTATATTATTAGCGGTTATTTTTTGTAGCGGATAGAGATTTTCTCTATTCATATAGCGGTTGGTAGTCTGCATATCAAAAAGTGCTTCGTCCCATACCAAAAGCGAGTAATTAGGCAGTTTCTGCTTTACTTCTTGTTTAAAGCCCTCGCGGTCTATCTCATTAGCTACTTTCAGTTGTATATAGTTAATAGTACTATCCACATAGTTTATTTTATATTGAATTGTATCAAATTTTTGTATAAAATCCTGTAAGAAGTGTTTGGTTTGGTAGGTAGTGTCTTTAATAGCCACATTCAGCAAGTCGGCAACTATTTGCCGCTTGCCGATAGTGTCTATAATAATCTTATCACGGTCTATAGGCTTTATAGTGTAATAGTTATTGGGCAATGAAGGTAAGGCAGTTGTGGGCAACGATGCAGCATATCCTCCCTGTCCCATACGCTCTTTTAGTACAAATATCCAAAAGAGTATACTTATTACTAAAGCTATAAACAAAAAAAGATAATAATGAAATGGATATTTATGTTTCATAACTCAAAAAAATTATTCAGGGCAATTCACACGATAAGTCCACGCAGTACCGTCTTCGGGGGCTTTCATTTCTACAATACATTCTTGGGGTTTTCCTTGTTCGGCTTTATAAGCAAATTCTACAGTACCATAACCACTCACAAGGTCTGAAGTAGTAGCTACTACTTTGCCATCGTAATATACCGTAAGCTGGTCGGGTACATCATACATATCATACTGCACCACTACCCTACCCGATTGGCTACCCAATAAATGCGGGGTACGTGTAAGCCCCTGTCCTCCCGAATTTACTTCGGTATCACAATTCACAGTAGCTCCTTGTGCAGGTGGCATTGTAGGGGTTTCGTTATCCATAGGTGGTGACGGGGTAGTAGTTACAGGGGGCTGGTAATAGTTATTATTGCATTTTGGCTTCCATAATATCGCATAAATGAGTAATCCCAGCAATAGGAAGAACAACAAGTAGTATAACCACCAATAACGATAAAAGAATTTATTTTCCATAACTAAAAGATGAGTGATTTATAAAAGAAAACAATACAGATAAGCACTAATAGCACAATTAACAACCACCAATAAGTAGCTGCAAACTCCTTTAGAAACTCCAAAAAACCTCTTTTTTTCTCAGGCACTACAGCTTCGGGCTCAAAAGCTATTACAGGTTCAGGTTCTGGTAGTGGTTCGGGCTCTGGTTCAGGCTCTAATTTAGGGCTTGGTTCAGGGGTTACTTCAGGCTCTGGTAGTGCTTCAGGTTCTGGTTCGGGCTCCAATAGTGGCTCGCTTTCCTCTTGTATTGTAGGGCGTTGTATCTTGTCGTTGTTAAACTGCCACCCCCATACGATGCATATATCTTTCCCATTGCTGAAAAGCTTATTGTCTTCCTGACTGAAAACCTTTTGTAGCAACCCTGCCCAGTTCTTGTTATTAGGGTCATTGCTCTGTAATAATTGCCCTATATGCTGTTCCAATTCGTCTCTAAAAGCAAAATATTGCCTTTGAGCTTGTATATCTACCGTCTCCTGCAATCCCTGATAGGGCGAAAACCAATTTACTACATAGTTTTGTAAAATAGGCTTTGCCAGTATATTTCGGTATTTATTAGAAATCCGTGTCCTTATAAAATTATTCACCAATTCATAGGTATTGAAAAGGTGCTTATTGTCGTGTGATATAGGCACGAAGGTATCAGTCGTAAGGGTATAAAACTTGTTCATATCAAGATTTTTGAATTGGATATTCAGTATATTTTTCTATAAGTGCTTTCAATGCGTTGTTTTCAGCCTCATCATAACTCACAAAACCACTATTGATAAGCAATGAAATACGCAATAGCTCTAACCATCTACCATATTTTTCAAAAGCTATGGTATTTACATCCATTTTGCTATTGTCAAATAAACTTGCTATAGTAGCTTCATCAGTCATCGGTTCTTTGCCAAAGTATTGCAAAGTCTTATCTTTGTACATCTCTTTTATTTCACGTGCCTCTTCACTACTTACAAACTGCATATCAAAATTGTAAATAATATCATTTAGCAATAAAGCAAAAGTCTCTGCCATAAACACCTCTTCACCTTGTATCCCCTTAATCTCCGATACCATATTGTCAAATACCTTTACTAATTTTTCTACTACATTTCGCTTTTTGATGATAGTCTGGTAGTGCGACAATATCTCATCTATATGGCTTTTGCTAATGTTATACTGTGTGAAATCATCATAGCTATTTTGGCTTACTCTTTCATACCAATTATCCAGCAATAGCTGTGTGTAATACTCCGTTTTAGACTTTGTTTTAGTAGGCGTAAACAAGTCGCTTAGCTTCACATTGCCCAAAGCCATTTCCACCTCTTCCTTGCTGTTTAGCCACATATTTCGTTTTAGTATATCTACAGCTTCTTCCTCCGTAGTAGCTTGTTTTAGCTCTGGAAACTGATTGTATAACAAGGAAGCTTCACTTAGGCTCTCATTGGTTTGTTCTTCCACATCTATGATGAGGTGTTCATTTAGCAAATTGTACAAATCTATGGGGCTCACACTTAGTTGCTCTATAAACTTGATAAACAACGAATAATCACTATTGATAGCCCTATTAAACTGCATTTGAAACTGATTTACCAACTGCATATTCTTTGCCCTCATTAGCGTTATATCATCAGTATGCACGTATTTTACAAGCGTATTTTTTAAGCTCTCTATCGTTTGGTTCAGTATAGCTATATAATGGTTTATCTTTATTAGGTTGTTAGATACCTTCGCAAGATTTTCTACTATTAAGCCAGAACCATCTGCGTTCACTTTCGCTGCCGCATCCCACGAGCGTTCAGGGCTCTCAAAGTGTTTTTGTACAAAATCAAACTCTATGAATGATTTTCTCAAAGCATTCATAAAATCCACCCGCTCAGCACGCAAATTAGTTTCCTCTTTGTTTGTCTCAAAACCATCAAAGGTATGCTTAGAGTAGTTAAAATCACGTAGTAAGTACATATTCTTAAAATAAGGCGACTGGTTGCTCCAGTGGGTATGCCAATTGCGTGATTTAGTTACAATCTCCCCTTCAAAGATAGCATTAAAACGAGCTATCCATTTGTGATTTAAGTTAGTATAGTCCTGCAAATAGTTATTGTCGGCACCGTCTTTGTAATACAATTGTTCATTGAAAAAAGTATAAATAACAAATAGCGGAGGCACAGGAGCATTTGCCAATGCCAATGTTCGTTTTTCTTGTGTATCGCCTATATTTTTTGCAATCCAGTTGAATAATAAGTAGGATAGTTCGTTTATTTCCAACTGCTTGTCGTTATTACAGAACAATAGGTTATTAATACTGTAATCATCAGAATATTTGTTGAATAAATACGATACCTTTCCTCGTATGAGCATCTGTTTTTGGTTGTCTTCATTGGCAATACCATCTTCTTCAATCGCTAAGCGAGTACGAGCTCCTGGGAAGTCTAATAAATCCGAGTTTTCCAAGAAAGGTTTCGTTTGTATCAGCGCTTCAGGAATTGAAAAAATGAGCTCCATTATCAATACCGATAAGTAGTTAAGGTCTATACTCACTTCCTTGCCTGTATTGGTTTTTACAATAGTATCTTTGTGCACCTTATCAAGCAGTTTGATGCGCTCTACATCAAGAATAGCTCCTTCATCGCGCAATACCGTATTAAACTGCAAATAAGCCTCTGTAGCGTAATCCAAGCAATGCAGTTTTTCTATAATACTATTAAATATACGAGTTAGATGCTCGTTTTTGTTCCATAACACCTCAAAAATAGCACTCCATTGGGTATAGTCAAATTGAGCTATTAGCTTACTGATACGCTGAAAAAAGCGCGTTTCTACAAGTCCCTCAAAGAGTATAGTATGCTTTGAAAGATGATTGTCAAAGTAATCTTTAATTTCTAATATATCAAACTCTGTAAGCACTTCTTGTTTAGGACTCCCCTCTTGCAATTCATATCGCTTGATATGTGCTTCCAAATCGCGCTTAGAGATAAACGAAGTAATTTTCTTAAGGTCTAAAAAGAAAGCATCTAATATCACTATTAGTATGTCTTTAGCACTAAGCAGCCTTACTTTTAGTGGAAAATTAGGGTATTTTACCTCTTGTTGCACTGTAAAACGCGTTACCAAGCCTGTACTTTCCTTACCACCAGCAGGATTAATGCGTTGCAAAAAATCATAGGCTTCATTACCGTTTTGTATCTCAAAAGCTCGTTTTTCAGTGCTTAATAAGTTCTTTATAAGGTATGATTTCCCTACCTGGCTTGCCCCAAACAATGCCATTACGGGCTTAGAATCTATATTTTGCAGTATTTTGTGAAAAGTATTGCTGGCATACTTTAGTTGCAGTAATACCTCATTGCGTTCTTCATATTTCAAATTCTTTTCTACCCACTGCACACTCTGCCTTACCAACGTTTCTTTTTCGCCGATAAACTTCTTTATAAGGGCTATATCTTCTTGTGAATAATTGGTTCTCATAACTATTTTACATTTAAGATAAACTCACACTTATCCAACCAATAACCTTTCTCATCTTCAAGGGTTTGATAGTGCATACTAAAGTATTTGTTTAATTTCTCATTCCCTTCAGCATCTTCCACACTCTCTATTCTTATCACCTCTTTGCTCTCGTCATAATCCCGTTCTATTTGCATTTTTAGCGGTAAATTTTGCCTTATAGCATTCTTCTCCACCTCTATCTGTCGCTGTATATAATCTTCGGTTTGTGAAGGATATTTGCGGCGTACTTGTGCAGCTACTTCCTCTTCATTGATGCGGATACTGTACAAATCGGCATAAGGGTAGTTTTTAGATAAAAACTTAGAATACCCAAAATGAAAAGGCAAAGTACTTACTTCCAATTCATTGGCGTTCTTTTTCGGCGATAATATTACCTCTTTCTCACTGTTGTTAGTACGTACAATATAATCAGCTGTAGAAATCAGCTTTTGTGTAATCTCTTTGGTTTCTATTTTTAGATCTCTTATTTTAAACAGCTTGCCAGCCATTAATGCCACGATAGCCCCTACACTCACCACCGTTTTAGGGTCGTTTATAAAACCATTGCCATCAGCAAAGGGATACCAACGCCCTATCCAATAGGTATTTAAGTTGATTAGGCAGCTTGGCGATATAGTAAGGTATTTCCTAAAGAGTGCTTCAAAACTCTTTAATGAGGCTGGCTTGCCCGAAAGTACTACAAAATCACATTGGTATTGATTGAAAACGACACATATTTGCCTTATAAGTGTATCAAATACCGAACTTACTATCGTATTTACCCTATCTGCACTTATTTTCCATTGCAAATCAAGCAAACTAAAACCAAAATGACGCTCAAAATACTTTAATAACTCGGTATTTTGAAATTTTCTACCTATAATCTCTTCAAAAGTTTTAGTTTCTATAGGTGTATCTGTATTATTAGCATTCTTTAAGTAAGCTAATGCTATAGGGATTGCCACTTGTTGTACAAAAGCTTGTCGTATTACCCTGCCTTTGTAACTGATGTTGTTAGCATCTTCCCCAAAAAAATTATTGAGCAATTCCGACATATTGTTTATACCCTGCCCTATTCCGTGGTTTTGTATCACCCCAGTACAGCCTGCATCGGCTTCCGTTTTCACTTCGCCCTCAATAATAATCTTTTGTATTAAATCCTTTAGCAAATCATCACCTGCAAATTTAAAGCTATCCCAAAACAGAGGCGTAGGTGTTAGCAAGTCACTGTCTTTACCATTTTCTTTTAGTTGATATTGGTTGATAAGTATATCAGTAGTACCTGCACCAATATCCACCGATGCTATTTTTAGCGTATTTTTCCCTTTAAATAGATAGTTGTCTATCACATAGTTATTGCCTTTCAGTTTCTTTACTATCAGGCTGTATAAGAAAACAAATTGGCTGCAACTTGCCTCGTCATAACTCCAATCCACACGATCTTCCAATTGCGATAACGTTTTCTTAATATCGTTGGTAGAAGGAATAATTTCAGGCTTTTCAAACCAATATTCTCTATAATCTTCGTCAAAATAATAGTTGGCGTAATTTTTTAGCAATTCGCAAGCCTCCTCAGCAGCTTGGCGCAATGCCACCTGTTCAGCTTGTATCATTGCCGTAGGGCACGATATAGTAATACGTTTTAACGAGCGCGGACGCATCATTTGTCCGTGTTCTTCTCTAAATTCAAATGAGTTTATCTGCGCATAGGCGTGTACCAATATCTCTAAAAACACAAATTTCATTAGTGATTTACGTGAGAATAATGGTTTAGACATAAACATATCATTTGCCCTTACCAGCTCTCCGTCTGTTTTTAGCTGATTGGTAATCCCATTCAGATATACCTTTTTGATGTTTTTATAATCTTTAGGGTTAAATTCCCATTCCCTTTCCGAAGGGCTATCGTCCCACAAATAGCGTTTAGGGCTCGAATTATGCGTTTTTAATTCATATCCTAAGCTTAAATCAGTTACGGTGGCATTTATTAGATGTTCCGCCTCCCAGCCTATTCGTACCAAGCTGGGCACTGTAAACTTTTTATTATCAGAAGTATCGTTAATGTCCCCAAATTTAGATTCCGAAAAAATAATATTCATAGGGAAAGGCTCGTCATACTGCTTGTCGGGCTCTGTATAATCTTGAATAATAAGCTTTTTTACACTTTCAAAATCAAATGTGTTATCGTCTTTATTCTCAAAAAGCAACGCACAAGTAGCCGAGTTACCCACATCTATTACCAAATCTACCTCTTTCTTCTTTGTTCTATCAGTAAATAGTTGTATTTCAGGCATATTCATTAGGCTGCCCAACCATTTCACAAAGAGCAGGTATTTAGCAATATATTGTTTGTAAGGCTTTTCGTAACGAAGGTCTTCATTTTTGCCGTAATATACATCCGATAGATAGTCGTTTATCCAAGCCGAAGCAAATTGAGGGTCGCAGAGTACATTAGCTATATTCAGTGTAGATTGTTCCAATTTAAACACGTTTTCCTCAATGTTTAAACTCAGTTGCGGACCTGTTTTATCGTATTCATTCTGTGCTAATAAAGTGTCTACAGCAATAATTACTTTAGCATTTGTAAGTTCATCATCACAATCTATAAACACCCGTACCCAATCAGTGGGGTAAAGCACATCTTTATTGATAGAATTATCTTTAAAATAAGGTAGTGGTATCCATTTGCGTTGGAAAGTTTTTAAGGCTTTTAATAAATTGCCCTCCTCTTCAGCTACCAATATAGGCTGAAGATTTGATAAGTCCATATCTTCTTTTATTCGCCCATTTACAAAGTAGTCTCCTTCATAAAGTTGCTGCCACCTATAAAAAACAGTATCCCCTTGTTTAGTATACTTAAACAAAGGGTCAAGCACAAACTCATTTGTATTGTTATCAAAAGGCTCGTGGTAATAAATTTTATTTTCTGGCTTCTTCCCGAAATCCTTGTCTATCTCAGTTTTAAACTTTATATATTGTATGCCCGAATTGGCTATCAAAGAAATCCTTTTCATTGTGCATTAGTTATAGTTTTGTTTATATTATTAGTTTTGCATATTTTGGCCATTGTTGTCGGTAAGTATTGGCAGCTCCAGAAGGTACGTAAATAGCCTGAAGTGCTTGCTCATTATAAGCAAAATCACCCTCCAATACAGGCGGAACACTTCCCTCAAAAGTAAGCGTTGCAGGACAATTCTGGCCAAATAAGTTTTCACCTACAAATGCTACTTTACTCGGGAAAAATATTGTTTGCAAGCTGCTGCAACCATCAAAAGCGTATTTCTGAATAGTAGTGAGCCCCTCAGGAAGTGTAATTTGCACAATATTATCACAATCGTAAAACACATCCTTGCCTATTGTAGTAACGTTTTTAAGCACAGGATCATTGTTCATCTTTATCATTTTAGATTGGTTATCAAACCATTTCATTAGCGTTTTTCCATCACCACTCAGTATGTAATAGTTAGCAGGAATAGCCTTAGCGGTAGTTGTAGTTGCAGCAGGTGGTGCATCTTCATCTTTCACATATTGTGATTGTTGTTCAGGATTGGTAGTATAATTTGTACTTTTTGTAGTTTTTTCAGTGGTTGTTTCATCGGGAGTAGTTTCTATCGTTGTAGCTTCTATAGTAGTGTTGAAAGTTTCAAATAAGTTTGCTCTACTTTTAGGGTCTTTGCCGTATTTGTTATCCCCTTTAGTACCGTCAATAAGCGTAAGTATAAAAGGATTAAAGATAGGAATAATAGTTACCCAGCCTGTTATACCTATATCATGGGCACGGCGCACCGATTGTATCATAAAGAATACAAAAACAGCAGCACTCCATATTCCTTGCAAGAATACAAAAACAGCACCAGTCCTCCATATTCCTTGCGAAAATAATCCAACAAAATCTGTAATAAAAAAATCTAAGATATAATTACCTATTTGATAACAAATATAAGTCAATACCCAGCACAACAAATAATGAGACCTCCTTAAACGACCTTTAGTAGAAAATAAATTCATAATTTAACATCAAGATTATTTATTAAACTTCTTTAAGTACTCACAAGCACGTGTATTATAATTCTTACACGACTTTTCTATCCAAAAAATAGCCTTAGCTTGTGATCTATCGGTACCTTTACCTTGTTCGTAGCACAATCCCAAGAGCATTTGCGCTTCTTTGTCTCCTTGCTGTGCCGCACGCTCATACCACCCTATCGCCTTTTCGTACGATTGGTCTACGCCTTTCCCTTGAAAATAACAATTACCCAAGTCGCGTTGGGCATCAATGTCTCCTTGCTGTGCGGCAAGTTCAAACCAAGCAACCGCTTCCTCGTCAGACTGTCCTACACCTTGTCCCTTCAAGAAAGCATAGCCCAACAAGCTTTGCGCTTCACCATAATTTTGCTCAGCAGCTTTTTGCCACCATTCCACCGCTACTACATCCGATTGCGCTACGCCTTGCCCCTTGTAATAGCAAATCCCTATTTTCGTCTGTCCTTCAGCATATCCTTGGTTAGCAGCCCGTTCAAACCATTCAGCAGCTTTTTTGTATGATTGAGGTACCCCTTGCCCTTTGTAAATCAGTAGTCCTAATTTAGTTTGAGCTTTAGCGTGTCCTTTGTTAGCAGCACTTTCGTACCACATAGCCGCTTTTTGATATGATTGAGCTACCCCCGTCCCCTTCTCATAGCACAGTGCTAAATAAGCTTGAGCTTCGATATCCCCTTTGCTTGCCTTTGCTATAAGTGTTTTTATATCAGCATTTTGCGTATAACTTCTGATACATAACAAAAAGCAAAATAGCAATGTAATTTTTTTCATAGTATTGTTTTCTAATTAGTATTATTAATGAGATAGTAGCATTAAAAACAATATAATATGTTGCTATAAAAGTCTTATAATCTATTTTTAATGCGGCAAAAATAAAACATTTTGACGAAACATACAATAGATAATAATTTTTTTTTATTTGTAACCTGATTTTTTCTATATTTTACGCCCTTTTACACATTCGTAGAAAATATATAATTTAGAATTTTTCCTCTTTTGTTTAGGAACAAAATTATAGGGGCGATTGGCAAATCGCCCTACAAAACAAAATTTTTAGAACAACCTCTTGCGCCACACACTTTGACAAACTTTCAAAGTTTGTCAAAGTTTATATACTGATAATCAATCCTTTTTATTCATAAAACTTTTCTGTTACCCTTTTTCGTACAAAATTCAAAATTCAAAATTCAAAATTAAATATATTGATAATCAGTATTTTTCAGTTTAATCATTATTTTGTATCTTTGCACCCCGAAAAAGATAAAACTATAAAAATTATATGGAACAAATAAGTGTTTTCGATATGCTAAAAATAGGCGTAGGTCCTTCAAGTTCACATACTCTTGGTCCTTGGCGGGCTGCCGAAGCTTTCCTTAAAGAATTAAGAACTCATAACTACTTGCTCAAAACCAATCACTTGCGTGTAGACCTCTACGGCTCTCTTTCTCTCACAGGTAAAGGACATGCTACCGACCTTGCTACAATGCTCGGACTTAGCGGTGCCGACCCCGAATATGTACCTATTGAAAGTTTAGATGTTATCATTACGGCTATTACCAATAACCAAGAACTTTATTTAGGCAATGAACATATGATTAAATTTAATCCCAAAGAAGATATCGTCTTTAATCGTAACTTCTTGCCTTTCCACGCCAATGGTCTTTCTTTTACAGCCCAAGGCGATGACTTTAGTTATACCTCTACCTTCTATTCGGTAGGAGGTGGTTTTATTGTAAAAGAAGAACAAGAAAAAATTACTACCGATAATGTAAAAGATGTTCTTTTCCCCTTCCCTACCGATAATGCCAAAGAATTATTAGAACATTGCAACAACCAAAATAAAAAAATATCACAAATTGTCTATGAAAATGAAAAAGTATTGCGTAGTGAGGAAGAAATACACCACCAACTGATGCGCATTTGGAATACAATGCTGGAATGTACTTACATAGGCTGCCATACCGAAGGGGTACTACCAGGGGGGCTACACGTGCGCCGAAGGGCTTATAATATTCACAAAAATTTGATAGGGGTAGTAACCTATGACAGCCCTAAAAACTGGCTTAATGCCATCAAAAAAACAGGTATAAAATTTAGAGAAATACTTAAATGGGTAAGTTGTTTTTCATTGGCAATCAATGAAGTAAATGCTTCTCTTGGGCGTGTAGTAACCGCTCCTACCAATGGTAGCGCAGGGGTAATACCTGCCGTACTGCTTTATTACCTCACCATAGAAAATCAAGAGGCTGGCGATGCCGAAATTATACAGTTTTTATTAGTAGCTGGCGAGATTGGCAGCTTGTTTAAAAAAGGAGCTACCATCTCCGCTGCTATGGGAGGGTGCCAAGCCGAAATTGGAGTTTCTTCAGCTATGGCAGCAGGGGCTCTTTGTGAGCTTTTAGGAGGTACAGCCGAGCAAGCGCTTATCGCTGCCGAAATAGCTATGGAACATCATCTTGGGCTTACCTGCGATCCTATCGGAGGTCTCGTACAAATCCCTTGTATAGAACGCAATGCAATGGGTGCTATCAAAGCTATCAACGCAGCCGAACTCGCCCTTGAAACCGACCCTAAAAATGTTAAAGTGCCCTTAGATAAGGTCATCGACACTATGTGGCAAACCGCAAAAGATATGAACTCCAAGTACAAAGAAACTTCTGAAGGTGGATTAGCTGTAGCTGTAAACATCGCTGATTGTTAGTCATTTTCTGATTGTTGAAAAATATTTTGTTTTAAACATTTCTATTGTATTATTTTTTTTACTACCTTTGCACAAATTCCAACGACCTATTGAACCTATACTTACAACAGACTTTGCTCTTAGGTTTCCCTTAGGTTCCCCTTACATACACACTAAAAAACTTAATACAAAAACAAATAAAAAAGGACGAATTACTGAACTATGAGTGATAACTTTTCAGAGAGAGTTAAAAGAATCTTTAATTATAGCAAAGAGGAAGCTATTCGGTTAGGACAATCTACTGTCGGTACCGAGCACTTTGTATTGGCTATCATACAAGAAGGGCAAGGAAGTGCTATCGAGCTATTGCAGGATTTAAGAATAGATATGGAAAGGTTACGCCAACAAATTCATACTCTTACCTCTTCTCGAGGACTTAATCCACCAAACTTTAATGCTATACACTTTACAGTACAGGCAGAACGCGCTATGCAATCTACATATTTAGAGGCTAAGCGTGCTCACTCTCCTTATGTTAATTCGGCACACCTTTTGCTTAGTATATTGCGTAATGACAACGATCCTACTACCAAAATATTCCACAAATTAGGAATTACATATGCAATGGCACGTGATAAGTATCATACAGAAGCTGAAAGTCAGCTCGCCGATACTGCTACTACCACCACAAATAGCGTAGCCCCCCCTGATGAGTACGACCGCAATTACCGATTGCCACACGAAGGGCGTATACCCCGCGTGCCACAATCTCCCAACCAAATGGGAGGCCAGCCTCGCAAACTAACAGTATTAGATAATTTTGGTAGAGATTTAACCACCCTTGCCGAACAAGGTTTGCTAGACCCTGTAGTAGGACGCGAAAAAGAAATAGAACGTGTATCGCAAATATTAGGTAGGCGAAAGAAAAACAACCCCTTACTCATAGGAGAACCTGGTGTGGGTAAAAGTGCCATTGCCGAAGGTCTTGCTTTGCGCATCGTACAACGCAAAGTAGCACGTGTGCTATACAACAAACGCGTAGTAACTCTTGATTTGGCTTCTTTAGTAGCTGGTACTAAATACCGAGGTCAGTTTGAAGAACGTCTTAAAGCTATAATGAATGAGCTTGAAAAGAATAGAGATATTATTCTTTTTATTGATGAAATTCATACACTTGTGGGTGCAGGTGGTGGTACAGGAAGCTTAGATGCTTCCAATATGTTTAAACCTGCTTTAGCACGAGGCGAAATACAATGTATCGGGGCAACTACCCTTGATGAATACAGACAATCTATTGAAAAAGACGGTGCTTTAGAACGCCGCTTTCAGAAGATAATCGTAGAACCTACCAATGTAGATGAAACAATACAGATATTGCGAAATATCAAGGCTAAATACGAAGAATATCACAACGTGATTTACAGCGATGAGGCTATAGAAGCTTGTGTAAAACTCACAAATAGGTATCTTACAGATAGATACTTACCCGATAAAGCTATTGATGCCCTTGATGAAGCAGGATCTCGTATTCATATTACCGAGTTTAAAGTTCCAAACTATATCCTTGAAGTTGAAGAAAAATTAGAAAAAGCTACTCGTGCTAAGAACGTTGCTGTTTCACGGCATCATTTTGAGGAAGCTGCAAATCTAAAAAATGAGGAAAAGAAAATAGAAATGTCATTAATGGAGCTTACGCGCCAATGGACTGAAGATGCTAAATTGCACCGCGATGTAGTTACTGAAGACCATATAGCCGATGTAGTTTCTATGATGAGTGGTATCCCTGTAAACCGTATTGCTCAAACCGAAATGAGCAAATTGGCAAACCTCTCCGAACAGATGAAATCTAAAATCATCGGGCAAGATGAGGCTGTAGAAAAGGTCGTAAAAGCAATTAAGCGTAATCGTACAGGGCTTAAAGATCCTAACAAACCTATAGGCTCATTTATTTTCTTAGGACAAACGGGAGTAGGAAAAACCCAATTAGCAAAAGTACTTTCTCGTGAATTGTTCGACTCCGAAAATGCTATGGTACGTATTGATATGAGTGAGTATATGGAGAAATTCTCTACAACTCGCCTCATAGGGGCACCTCCTGGTTATGTGGGCTATGAAGAAGGAGGACAACTTACCGAAAAAGTACGTCGTAAGCCTTATTCAGTAGTATTACTCGATGAAATTGAAAAAGCTCATCCCGATATTTTTAATATGCTCTTGCAAGTGTTAGACGATGGTTTCCTAACAGATAGCTTAGGCAGAAAAATTGATTTTAGAAATACTATCATCATAATGACTTCCAATATAGGAGCTCGCCAAGTAAAAGAGTTCGGACAAGGAGTAGGCTTTGGTACTTCGGCACGCTTAGCTCAAACTGAAAAGAATGAAAAATCTATAGTAGAAAACGCTTTAAAAAAGGTATTTGCCCCAGAGTTTCTAAACCGTATAGATGATATCATTACTTTCAAAGCTCTTAGCAAGGAAGATATCTTTAAGATTATAGATATAGAGTTATCAAAACTCTACACTCGAGTAAATGATTTAGGCTATACGATACAACTTACTGAAAAAGCCAAGACTTTCATAGCCGATAAAGGTTATGATAAACAATATGGAGCACGTCCACTAAAACGTGCTATACAGAAGTATATAGAAGATATATTGGCAGAAGAAATTGTATCAAACCTATTACACGAGGGAGATAATATAGAAATCGATGTAGATGATAAGGGAGAAAACTTAATGGTGAAGGCAAGAGAAAGTGTATTTATTTAAAATGATAAAAATATGTATATATCTAAACTTTTAGGTTCTTTGTTATTGGTGTTTTGTTTGTTATCTTTTTCAAACTGCGCCAGTCAGTCAAAAACCAAGAAGACTACAACAACTACAGCTATAAAAGGCAAAAGTAATAGCAAGAAGAAAGTAGCTACTACAGCACAAAAAAAGAAAAAGAATACTGCTAAAGCAATAGTAGCTAAAACATCTAAAAAAAGGGCAACTACTTCTTCTAAAAGGAAAGTAGCTACCTCTTCTAAACGCAAAAGAAACACTAAAAAAAGAGTGCAATACGCTGATAATAGAGCTCCTGCTGCCTCAGAAATAGAAAGTGATGAAGATTTAGAAGAAGAAGAGGTACTTGCAGAAAATGTTGTAGATATGGACGTTCAGAAGCTTTTATTGGATACTGCCTTTTCTTATTTGGGAACACCTTATAAACACGCAGGGGTTACTCGAAAAGGAATGGATTGTTCAGGCTTTGTAAGCACTACTTTTAAGGCTATTGATGTGCCGTTATCGCGTTCCTCTCAAGAGATGGCTACACAAGGTAAAAGAATAAAACTTAAAAATGTACGTGTCGGCGATTTACTCTTTTTTAAAACTTTAAGACATAACCGAATTTCACATGTAGGTATGGTAGTTGATGTGCAAGATGGAGAAGTTAAGTTTATTCACGCTTCCTCCAAAAGAGGAGTGGTTATCTCATCTCTTAGTGAAAACTACTACAAAAAGGCATTTAGAATGGCAAAGAGAGTAATGTGAGATATGTAAATCTAAACATATTAATTATATTATTAGGTATCATAGGAGGTATCAGTATCGCAAGTATACTGTTACCTCCTTTTTATGTTACCTTCATTATTGCACTCTCCTTGCTTTTATCCTTTGCTATACACCTATACTTATACCTCAAAAAATACATTTTTAGATACGGATTTGTATGGCACACCCTTGCTTGTTCAGTAGCGGTAGGGGCTTTGGTAACCGTGGTGCATACTCCTACAGCCTATCCCTCTCATTACACGCACCTCCTCACCCCCGATGACTATTATGTATTACAGGGTAATATTGTAGAGCAAGTCTCCCAAAAAGACTATGGTACTACTTATTGTGTTAAACTATCAGTAGCTAATAAGCAAAGTGTAACAGGTGATATTTTGTGCTTTTTTCCTTCTAAACTTACCGATAGCCTCCTATTTTATAATACTCCGTTGACGTTCGTTGCAAAATGTAATCCTATACCGCCACCCAAAAATCCTTACCAATTTAATTATAAGCAGTATATGGAGCGTAAGGGAGTATATTGGAAAGCCAATGTTATAAAGTACAAAGCACAACCTATAAATTCTCATCAAATGAGTGATTATATAGAACGTGCTCGCAATTATTTGAGTTCCACCATCAATCATACTTTCAATAAAGATACAGCCCCCCTACTAAACACACTTTTATTAAGCAAGCGGAGTGAATTAAGCGAAGAACTTTATCAAAGCTATATAGATGCAGGTGCTGTGCATATATTAGCTATTTCGGGCTTGCACGTAGGGATTATTACTATGATACTCTTATTTTTGTTACAAAAGCTCCCCTACGCTACACTTCCTTATCAGTGGTTGCGATATATATTGTTACTAGCTGGCTTGTGGGCTTTTGCACTTATAGCAGGTGCTTCGGCTTCGGTTCTGAGAGCTACTGTCATGTTTAGTTTTATAGGGCTATCATTCTTGTTCCGCAATAGGCAAGGACGATTTGACGCCCTCCTCGTCTCAATGTTCTTCTTGTTGCTCTATAACCCTTATTATTTATATGATGTAGGTTTTCAGCTCAGTTATGCAGCTGTTTTTTCCATACTTACCTTTTATCCGCCTATATTGCGATGGTGGTATCCTAATAATAAGTATCTAAACAAAGTATGGTCGTTATTTATCATAGGATTTACAGCGCAAATAGTAGTATTACCTATTAGTTTGTATTATTTTCATCAGTTTTCTATACTATTTTTTGTGTCAAATTTAGTAGTAGTGCCTTTATTGTCGCCACTTCTTGTAGTTAGTATCTTATCATTGGTAATTATGGCTATAGGTTTGCAGCTGCCTTATCCATTTATATTTATAACCGAAAAGTTGGTATGGTTAATGAATGCTCTTGTGCAAATTATTGCCCAGCAAGAGCCTTTTATCGTTAGGAATATCTATTTCAATATACCTTTGCTTATTTCCTGCCTATTAATAGTAGCAAGTGTGGTGTATTTTCGTCATTACCGAAGTTATAAGGCTATAATGGCTATTTCATTTAGTATTCTTCTTTGGCAAGGAGTTCGTTTTTACAATAAATACCATATAGAAACTACCGAAGAGATGCTCATTTTCAGTAAATATAACGATAAAGTTATTACCATTAGGCAAGGCAGCAATCTTACTGTGTACCAAAATGATACCCTACAGTTAGATCCTATAGTGATGAACTATTTAAAAAACAGCGGTGCTGATAATATCCACTTACAGAAAATGCCTTATACCTTGCGTTTTAAAAATAAAAACTACTTGCTGATGGATACTTTAGGCGTATATCCCAAATCTAAGCAAGTAGTTATTGATAGTGTTATTTTCACTCAAAAGATACCTAAAATCAATTTAGATAGAATGAAAGAAGATTTATCGCTTCGTTACTAATGATAAGGCTATGTATAACAATATAACAATAGGGATAGCACTTATTTTTAGTAGTATTAAAAGTACAGCACTCACTGCCAAAAACAAATACTTTATTCCGTTATTCTTCAGTGAATAATCTTTAAATTTCAGTGCAAAAAGAGCAATTTCAGCATTTAGCAGATAAGCACTCAGCAAGGTAATACCTATCAGTACCCATACATTCTGCAACATAGATATCATCCACTCAGTAGGTTCATATTGTAAGATGAGGGGTAATGAGAGGATTAGTAGCGTATTAGCAGGTGTAGGCAACCCTATAAAACCTGTAGTTTGGCGAGTATCTATATTGAAGTTTGCCAATCTATAGGCTGAGGCTAAAGTAATTACAAAGCCTATATAAGGCACAAAGCCCGCTATTGCTGTTTCATTTTCCACTACCCAAGTACTTCCCTTCAGTAGCTGATACATTGCAATACCAGGTACCACCCCTGCGGTTACCATATCTGCTAAGGAATCTAGTTGTAATCCCAAATCCGACTTCACATTTAATAGTCTGGCAAAGAAACCATCAAAGAAATCAAAAAAGATACCTAAGCCTACAAATAAGGCTGCCCAGTCCAATCGGTTTTCTACTGCCAATACTACAGCAATAGTACCACAGAAAAGATTAGCAAGGGTAATACTATTGGGAATGTATTTTTTCATCAGTCACAGTTTTTAGGGTCTAAATAATCGGGCTTATAAACAGTTTCTTTTGCAGCATTACAATTAGGAAAAGTAACAATACCATAATTGTCGCGTCTTATTTCATTTATAGAAGGGATACCGTCACTATCGTGGTCGGCACGTGTAGTACCTATGAGCTGCACTGTATAAATAAGCGGTGAATAAGCAGGTATTTTAGCCTGATTGGCATTAAAATAACCCAACCCAGAAGGAATAAAGAACACTCCTATACCACAATCAGAAGGAGGTACTAAAAATCCTCCACTTCCATTCTCTAAGCTATTTCCTGATGAGGCTTTCAATAACGAAACTCCTTCAGCAAAACCTTTTATAGTCCCATTCTTTTTGTCATCAGTAATATCACCTATAAGGTCAATCCAATTGCGTTGAGATAGTGATACGGTTTCGTCAAACACGCTTAAGTTTAGCAATTGTCCTTTGTAATTCACATACACCAAATCAGCTATAGTTGTAGTTGTCCCTGCGCCTTGTTGTAGTATCATATAATACAACTTATGGCGTATTTTGTTATTATTATCGTCATACACATCCAATTCCAACGTTTTTAAGTCGCTATTACCCCATATAGCATTAGTAGTATTGGTAGTGGTTGCAAAGGTAACCTTTGCGTCAAAAGAAGCTGTAGATGAGTAAGTAAGTGAGTGTGTTTTTAAAAAGTTTTCTATAGCTGCATTGTTTTCATTTCTCACTTCAGTTACATCGCGTGGGGGCGTTGCTGTAGGGCTGTTGTTATCGTTTTTCTTGCACGAAACTATTAGTAACGTACTTATAAGGCTGATACCGAATAAAAATTTGTTGAGCATATTATATAATTGTCTTTTTTATTGTGCGCCAAAGTTACAAAATTATTTGTACTTTTGTGCCCACAGATTGTTAAATAATTTAATTTGTTATGCGAATAGATAAGTATTTATGGTGTGTGCGTTATTACAAAACGCGCAATATAGCCACTGAGGCTTGCAAAAAAGGTCATATCAAAATCAATGGTGAGCAGGTGAAGCCCTCTCGTGAGGTTTATAAAAATGATAAGATTATCGTCCGTAAAAACCATATCAATTACCAGCTGGAAGTCCTTGATATTCCTCTTAGCCGTGTAGGAGCTAAATTGGTCGACCTTTATAGGCAAGATAATACCCCTAAAGAAGCCTTTGAGCAAGCCGAATTACAGCAGTTAGCTCAAGATTATTACCGCGAAAAAGGCGAAGGTCGCCCTACCAAAAAAGACCGCCGTGCTATTGATAATCTTCTAAACGACTTCCAAGAAGACCTCGATGATGACGATGATTTGCTATAAGCGTAGAAAAAACGCTTATAGCAATCTCGGATATTTTGCAGGATTTGCCTCGTGCATAATGCTGTATATCTTCTCTATAATACTATCAGCATTAGGTTTAGAAAAATAATCCCCATCGGTAGCATAAGCAGGACGGTGGTTGCCCGCAGCCAAAGTTTGTGGAGCACTATCCAAATACTGATAAGCTCCCTGTTCTTCTACTATTTTTTGCAATATATAAGCAGAAGCCGCTCCTGGCATATCTTCATCTACTACCAATAATCGGTTTGTTTTTTGCACACTCTTCACTATATCGTGGCGAAGGTCAAATGGTGCTAATGATTGAACATCTATAATCTCTATATCAATCCCCATAGCGTAAAGCTCATCGGCTACTTCACTTACAATACGCAAGGTAGAACCGTATGATACTACAGTTATATCTTTCCCTTCTCTTACGGTTTCTACTACCCCTATTGGTGTTTTAAACTCCGTAAGGTTCAGCGGTAAGCCTTCTTTTAGTCGGTAGCCGTTTAGGCATTCTATTACCACTGCAGGCTGGTTGCACTCCAATAATGTATTGTAAAAACCAGCTGCTTTCACCATATTGCGAGGTGTCAAGATACAAATACCTCTCAGGGCGTGTAGTAATACACCCATAGGCGATCCGGCGTGCCATATCCCTTCCAAGCGATGTCCGCGAGTGCGCACAATCAGCGGTGATGATTGTCGCCCAAAGGTGCGATAGTGCATTGTTGCCAAATCATCACTAAGGGTTTGTAGTCCATAAAGTATATAGTCCAAATATTGTATTTCAGCTATAGGGCGCAATCCTCGCATTGCCATACCTATCCCCTGCCCTATGATAGTACTTTCGCGTATTCCCGTATCGCCCACTTTTATAGCTCCGTGTTTCTTTTGTAAGCCTTCCAATCCTTGATTTACATCGCCTATATTTCCTGTATCTTCACCAAATATTAGTAAGTTAGGATATTTTGTAAGCAAAGCATCAAAGTTTTCACGTAGTACGATACGTCCATCTACCAGCTCTGCGGTAGGGTCATATTCAGGCAACACTTCATCCACTTTAGTAGCACTATAGTTGCTTTCAGTGTAAAGGTATTTGCTGTATTTAGGTTCGTTATTCTCCAAATACTGTGTTATCCATTGGCGTAGTGGGGCTGTAACCGCTTCATTCTCTTTTACTATTAAGCGCAGTGCCTTTCTTGCAGCATTACTCACTACTTTGCGCAAGAGTGTAGGAGCACTGTTCAGCTCGTTTATAACATTCTTTACAGCAGCTTGAGTATGCTCATCAGCTATAGGCAAAGTACTCATTAGTTGTACAAGTGCCTTGCGCTCGTTTTCTATAGGAGTGATATAAGCATCCCACGCTTTTTTTCTTCCTGCACGCACTTGTTTTTTAGCCTCTTCTTCTATAGTGTCTAGTTCTTCTTCTGTAGCATAATCTTCCGATAGTATCCACTCCCGCATCTTAGCAATACAATCAAAATCTTTTTCCCATTGCAATCGCTCTGCACTTTTGTAACGCTCGTGCGACCCCGAAGTCGAGTGCCCTTGTGGCTGAGTAAGCTCTTTTACGTGCACAAGCACGGGGGTGTGTTGCTCGCGCGCTATTTTAGCAGCCTTTTGGTAAATATCGTATAGCGCAGGGTAGTCCCAGCCGTTAGCTACAAATATCTCTATTCCTTTGTGGTCTTTGTCCCTCTGGAAGCCTTTTAGCACTTCCGATATACTTTCTTTGGTAGTGTGGTATTCTTTAGGAACTGAAATACCATACTCATCGTCCCATACCGACATTACAAGCGGTACTTGCATCACTCCTGCCGCATTTATCATTTCAAAAAAATGCCCTTCGCTGGTACTTGCATTGCCTATGGTGCCCCAAGCTACTTCGTTACCTTCGTTAGAAAATCCCTCGCTTTGTGCTATAGGCAATTCTCTATATACTTTTGAAGCCTGTGCCAAACCTAACAAACGAGGTATTTGTCCTGCCGTACAAGAAATATCACTAGCACTGTTTTTTTGTTTTAGTAGGTCTTTCCAGTTGCCATTCTCATCAAGGCTATGGGTCGTAAAGTGCCCGCCCATTTGTCGCCCTGCGCTAGTGGGGTCAGCTTCTATATCAGCGTGAGCATAGAGTCCCGCAAAAAAGTGAGTCACGGTATGTACCCCTATAGCCATCATAAAAGTTTGGTCGCGGTAATAGCCACTACGGAAGTCCCCATCTTTAAAAGCGCGAGCCATAGCCACCTGCGGCACCTCCTTACCATCACCAAAAATACCGAACTTAGCCTTGCCTGTAAGTACCTCACGCCTACCCATCAAGCTACATTCTCTACTTACTACCGCAATACTATAGTCCTGCAAAATATCTTCTTTATTCATTATAATATGATCTAATGTTTTTAAGTTGATGTTATTTTAATATTTATAAAACTTGTGCAAATATACAACTTTTTTTAAGATTGACTAACATAATACAAAATTTATTTTTATCTTTGCACCTCACTTCTCCCACCGAACCTCGAGCGAAGGTTGAGCGAAGGATAAGCGAAGGATAAGCGAAGGAAAGTCGGCGAGCTGGTGCAGCCGAGTATGTGACGAAGGAAAGTCGGCGAGCTGGCACAGCCGAGTATGTGAAGCCTGTGCGGCTCGCACCGAGCTGGCGCAACTATCACTATCTTATCTAGCCAAAAAGACTAACAACTAAATAATAATCATACTATGAAAATCATTTGTGTAGGAAAAAATTACCTCGACCATATCAAAGAATTTGATGGTGAAATACCAAAAACAATGGTACTCTTTATGAAACCCGATACAGCAGTTCACAACCCCGAACTACCCTTCTATATCCCCGATTTTACACAAAACCTTCATTATGAGCTCGAAATAGTGCTCAAAATCAACCAAAACGGAAAGTGTATTGCCGAAAAATTCGCTCATAAATACTACGATGAAATTACCGTAGGTATTGATTTTACAGCACGCGACCTGCAAAAACAATTAGCCAGTAGCGGACTCTCGTGGGAAAGAGCCAAGGCTTTTGACGGCTCTGCCGTAATAGGAAAATTTATAGATAAAAATTCATTGGGCAACCTCGATGCACTCAGCTTTAGTATGAACAAAAATAACCAACTTGCCCAAATAGGAAATACAAACCAAATGCTTTGGAATTTCAACCAAATTATAGCAGAAGCTTCTCAGTACTTTACACTTCGCAAAGGCGACCTTATCTTTACGGGTACACCCAAAGGCGTAGGCAAAGTAACCGAAGGCGATGTTTTTGAAGGCTTCCTGAACAACGAATCTTGCTTTAAAATCAACGTAAAATAACCTTATTATGAAAAAATTAACCTTTTTACTCTTTCTTACCGTTTTTGTAGCTTGCTCGTCAGCCCAAAAATCGGCTAAAACGGCTATCAAAGTGCCCGATACGCTTAAATCTTATTACAAAGAAATCGATTTTACCAAAACAGGCAAGCCACTCTATGACGATTTGGCAGTGCTTACCATTAGCAAGCATACCCACTTCCTCACCTATAAACAGCGTCATAAGTACCTATACAAGTGCGATGCAAGTCTTACCCATCCCGAAAACGTAGTGTTGGTATATACGGGCGAAGAACGCTTCTGGAAAGAATATGAAGGCAACAAAAACTATGAACCCACTACTTTTAATACAGAACATATCTATCCGCGCTCTAAAATTGTAACCGAAGCAGTTACCGACTTCCATCATTTGAGGGTATGCGATAAAAAAGTAAATACAAGGCGTAGCAACCACCCTTTTACTGAAGGAAAAGGAGCTGCTAAGTTACACCACAAAGCTTGGTACCCTGGTGATGAGTGGAAAGGCGATGTAGCCCGTATGATTTTCTACCTCAATTTGCGCTATAACGAAGAAATAAACGAAGATATTAGCACTGGCGGACTTGATTTGCTCCTGAAATGGAACGAAGAAGACCCCGTATCCGACTTTGAACGCCAGCGCAACAACGTGATAGAAGGGGCTCAAGGCAATCGCAACCCTTTTATAGATTTTCCTCAGTTAGCACGCACTGTATTTCAACATTAGTGATTAATGCAAACACCTTTACAGATACTTAAAAAATATTGGGGCTACGAGGCTTTTCGCTATCCACAAGAAGAAATTATCAACTCTGTACTCCACAAGCACGATACCATCGCCCTGATGCCTACAGGCGGAGGTAAATCGCTCACTTTTCAGGTACCTGCTATGTTGTTGGAAGGAATTTGCTTAGTCATTTCTCCGCTCATAGCCCTTATGACCGACCAAGTAAATGCGCTAAACCAACGCAATATCAAAGCACTTTCGCTTGCAGGTAACCTCTCTCTTCCCGATTTAGAACGCCTATTAGGCAATGCACTTTATGGACAGTACAAATTCCTATATATGTCGCCCGAAAGGCTACAACACCACACAGTACAACAATTCCTTAAAAACCTACCTTTAAACCTTATTGTCATTGACGAAGCTCATTGTGTGTCTCATTGGGGGAAAGACTTTCGCCCTGCTTATTTGCAATGTGGCTCGCTCAAAACTGATTTTCCTCAAGTACCTTTATTGGCTCTTACTGCTTCGGCTACGCCTAAAGTACAGCAAGATATACGCCAACTGCTCAATATCCCCAATGCCAAGGTGATAAGTACTACACTACAACGCCCTAATATTGCCTATAATGTATATCAAAGTAATGACAAATTGCCGTTGTTGTTCTCTTTTTTGCGAAAAAATGAAGGAAGTGTGATTATTTATCTCCGTAGCCGCAATGGTACAAGTTATCTTTCTTCTATACTCAATACCGAAGGCTTTACAGCTACTTTCTTTCACGGCGGACTTACTACTGAAGAGAAAGAAAAACGACTACAATTGTGGTTGCAAAACAAAGTCCGTATAATGGTAGCTACTAATGCTTTCGGAATGGGAATTGATAAACCCGATGTACGTTTGGTGGTTCATTGGAATATCCCTTCTACTTTAGAAGACTATTTTCAAGAAGCAGGACGTGCTGGGCGTGATGGTAAGCCTGCCAAAGCCGTTCTTATCTATAACCCCAACGACCTCGCTACTGCCAAAAAACTATTAGACGATTATCTTATAGATATTTCTTTTCTAAAGCATTTATATAAAAAACTGAATAGTTATTTTCAGATAGCTATTGGGCAAGGTGCTGGTCAAACTTATAGTTTCCTCTTTCCTGAATTTTGTAAGCGTTACCAATTGCCTACCCTCAAAGCCTACAATGCTCTATTGGTGTTAGACCGTTTTTCAGTAATACACCTAAACCAACAATTTCACAATAAAGTCACCTTACAGCTAAACGATGCCAAGCTACTGATGAACTATATACACACCCATAGGCATCTCAGTGCTCTTTTGTTTTATTTAGCGCGTACCTATCCCCTTATTTATACCCAACCTGTAGTGATTGAAACCGCTAAAATTACCGAACGAACCGATTTGGAACACTATCAGCTCTTAGATTATTTGCAACAGCTACACCGCGATGGTATGGGGACACTCAAAAACGAACAAGCCGATATAGAGCTTACTTTTTGTGTAATTCGCGATGACGATCGCACTATTAACTATATCAGTAAAAACGTAAAAGAATACAATCGTACTAAGCTTACCCTGCAAGAGCAAGTATACAAGTATTTAGCAGACCAAAACACTTGTCGCTCGGTACAACTATTACACTATTTTGGCGAAACTAATGTTCAGCCTTGTGGTATTTGTTCTAATTGTGAAGCCAAAAAAGCCCCTCCTAAAATTGACGAACAACAATTGCGTAATGACCTTTGGCAGTTGTTGTTACAAAAGCCCATTACTCCTTATGAAGTTTTGCAACAACTACCCTATCCACAAAAAGCCATTCATACTATTTTACGAGAATGGCTCACAATGAATAAAATCATTTTCAATGAATGCAATGAAATAATTGTAAAATAAATTGCGGAAATAAATATAAATACCTACCTTTGTACCTATAAATAAAAGTAAAATGACTATTAATTGTAAAGGAGAATTGCTTTCTCTTCATACCCCTCGTGTAATGGGTATCCTCAATCATACCCCCGATTCGTTCTATGCAGGTAGCCGCGTTACCGAAAATAATGCCTTAGCACGTGCTGAAGAAATGCTATTACAAGGTGCCGATTTTATAGATGTAGGTGGCTATAGTACACGTCCTAATGCAGCTGAGGTATCTGAAGAAGAAGAGCTTAAAAGAGTAGTGCCTTTAGTGCGCAGTTTGGTACAGCACTTCCCACAAGTACGTATCTCAGTAGATACCTTTCGTGCCGAAGTAGCCAAGCAAGCGCTGTCAGAAGGGGCAGCTATTGTAAATGATATTTCAGCAGGACTTTTAGATGAACAAATGTTGCCTTTGGTAGCTCAATGGCAAGTGCCTTATATAGCAATGCATATGGTAGGTACACCTCAAACTAAGCAGCAACACACCTCATACAAAAATATCATTACCGATATGCTCTATTATTTCTCTGAACGCAAAGCAAAAGCCTTGCAATGGGGTATCAACGATTTTATAGTAGATGTAGGCTTTGGTTTTTCTAAAACTTTAGAACAAAATTACCAAGTGCTCAAACAATTAGAAGCATTTCACAGTTTAGAATGCCCGTTATTAGTAGGTGTTTCCCGTAAATCTATGCTTTATAAATTGTTAGATACTACCCCTGCCGAAGCGCTCAATGCCACTACCTCAGTACACACAATTGCCCTTATGAAAGGAGCTCATATATTACGTGCCCACGATGTGAAAGAAGCTAAAGAGTGTGTAGCTATCATCAATGCCCTACGCCTATGAAATTATTTGATATTCTAAACTTTAGCATTACCGATGTAATTGATATACTGCTATTTGCATCATTGTTATACTACCTTTATAGGCTTATAAAAGGTACTGTAGCTATCAATATATTTATGGGAATTGTAATGATTTACCTAATGTGGAAAATTACCGAAGCCCTACAAATGCAGCTGCTTAGTAGTATATTAGGTCAGTTTATTGGGGTGGGCGTATTTGCTTTAATAGTTGTATTTCAGCAGGAAATACGTCGCTTTTTGCTCACTATAGGTACTACCAATATTACAGCACGTAATAAGTTACATAGTATATTTAAATTTTTTAAACAGAAAGAAACACTCCTAAATATAGAAAGTTTAGTGAATGTATGCGAAAAACTTGGCAGTAGCCATACAGGAGCTTTAATTGTGTTGGAACGCAACGTGCCACTAAACTTTGTAACCGAAACAGGAGATAAAATGAATTTGGAGTTCTCAGAACCTATTATAGAAAGTATATTTTATAAAAACAGTCCGCTACACGATGGTGCTATTGTGATACGTGATAATAAAATTGTCGCTACAAGGGTTATCCTTCCTATAGCTGCCGAAGATACTTTGCCTAAAAGCTACGGACTACGCCACAGAGCTGCAGTCTCTATTACCGAAAAAACAGATGCTACCGCCATAGTGGTCTCAGAAGAAACAGGGCATATATCTTATTTTAAGAACGGAACATTTGTGAATTTTAAAGGGAAAGAAGAACTTATTACTCTTATAGAAAAAGATTTTAAATAACCATAATTCAATATCTATGAAAGCATTGCACATACCTTTATTTTTATTGATAAGTAGCCTATTACCTTTAGGTTGCAACAGCCCTAGCACTACCAATAATAGTACAGTTACCACCACCACAGTAACTACTCAGGAAAACAATAACGCTTTTTCAGACCTTTCTATCTATAACCTCCCCGAAGTATGGACAACCCAAAACGGAGACGATATAGCTCTTAAAGAACTGAAAGGCAATGTGCTGGTAGTAGTAATGATTTATACCTCTTGCAAAACTGCTTGCCCTATACTCATCAAGGATATGCGTGAAATACGCAAGCAGGTTGATACCCAAATACCCAAAACAGCCAAAGGAGTAAAATACCTCTTGGTGAGCATAGACCCCGAAACCGATACTCCAGAACACCTGAAAGCTTTTGCCAAAGAAAACAATATGGACGATGACCAATGGCTCTTTTTGCGTTCTAATGAAGAACAAACCCGTGAGTTTGCAGCAGTTTTAGCTGTTAATTACAAGCAAATATCTCCTGTAGATTTCTCTCACTCCAATATCATTAGTGTTTTCAATAAAAAAGGTGAATTAGTATCTCAACAAGAGGGCTTGGGTATTGATTATGAGAAAACAGTTACCGAAGTAAAAAAACAATTGGCTATGTAGTTTGGTAATATGCCATATTTTCACTACTTTTGCAAAATATTATATTAAACATCAAAGAAATGGTTACTGCAAGTACAGCAAAAAACCTCATTGAGGCACATATCCGTACAACTACACCTGTAGAAGTGCCTATTACACAAGCTATAGGAGCTTATTTGGCATCGCATATTTTTGCGCCTATAGATATTCCTTCGTTTGATAATTCAGCTATGGACGGTTATGGCTTCCGCTTTGCCGACCTTGAGAAATACGATTCTTTCCAAGTAATAGGCGAAGTACCCGCTGGTAAAACTACCGATTTTTCATTGGCAGCAGGTGAGGCTATACGTATCTTTACAGGGGCACGCGTTCCTAATGGGGTTGATACTATTGTAATACAAGAAAAAGTAACACGCAATGGCGATACAATTACCTTTGATAAAGCTGAGGTAAAATACGGAGCTCATATCCGTAAAAAGGGCGAGCAGACCGAAAAGGGTTCTTTAGCAATACACGAAAATACACCTATCAGTGCTGGTACTATTAGCTTTTTGGCAAGTTTGGGTATTGATAAAGTAACTGTTTTTTCTAAACCTCGTATAGGCTTACTATACACAGGTGATGAGCTTGTAGAGCTTGGTATCCCTCTTCAAGATGGTAAAATTTATAATTCCAACTCATATACCTTGCAAGCTGCTTTGGCTGAAATACATCAGGAACTTGCAGTAGTAGAACACATAGCCGATACCCAAGAAGCTACAGAAACGGCTATTCGTAAAGCTTTGCAAGAAGTAGATATACTACTCCTTTCAGGCGGAATCTCTACAGGTGATTATGATTTTGTACGCAGCGCATTGCAAAATATAGGTGTAAAAGAAGTTTTTTATAAAATACAACAAAAACCTGGAAAACCACTTTATTTTGGTACATTAGGTGATAAACGTATATTTGCTTTACCAGGGAATCCTGCATCTGTATTTACCTCATTCCATATCTATGTAAAACCTTTTATTTTGGGCTGCTATGGGCGTAATAACTTCCAAAGCGAAATGGATTATGCATTCATTACTCACGATTTAGAAAAGAAAAAAGCCGAAATAACATTCTATATGAAAGGCTATGTAGATAAAATGAAAGTAATGGCACTCCCTTCACAAGAATCTTATAAATTAGATTCATTGCCTGTGTGTAACTGCTTTATAGAGTTCCCTGCCAATGAAGCAAAAATAACAAACGGACAAAAAGTAAAAATATGGAGAATTTAACAATTAACGGACATATATGGTTTGAAACCAATAACGGCTTACGTGTGGGCGCAGGTCGTGCTGAACTTTTAGAACAAATAGACCTATTGGGTTCTCTTTCAGAGGCAGCTCGTACGCTGAAAATACCTTATCGCCGTGCCTGGGGTATCATACGTGATATGAATAACAATTCACCTGTAGAATTGGTAATAAAAGAAGCAGGAGGCAAAAATGGAGGAGGCAGTCGTCTTACCGATGAGGGTAAAAAGTTGGTAGTTCTTTATAAAAAAGTAGCTGCTTGCTTTAAAGAATTTTCAGCAGATGAAAGCAGTCGTCTTAGCGGGGGGAAAGAGTAGCCGTATGGGCGAAAATAAAGCTTTATTACAGCTACAAGGTGAAACTTTTATTAGCAAAATAGGCAAGACACTATCAACTATATGTCCCAAAGTGTATATTTCGGGACAAGATACTGCCTATAATGTACTCCCCTACCCTCAAATTCCTGATATTTATACCGAAAAAGGTCCTTTAGGAGGTATTTATTCGGCGTTGGCATTCTTGCGTGATGATATTTTAGTATGCAGCTGCGATATGCCTTTTATTTCTCCTAAAGTATTGCAATATCTGCTTTCGCAAGTCACCCCTCAGCACATAACAGTACTGAGTTATCAACAGAAAATCTTTCCTGTGGTGGGATACTACCCTTATGCACTCTTAACCAATTTAGAGATGTATATAAATCAAGATATGCTGAAAATGCAAGTGATTATCAAAGAACTCAATGCCAAAGTAATAGCTTACCCTAATGAGGATACTTTGGATTTTACCAATATCAATACACCCCAGCAATGGGCTCTTATTAATAATACAAAATGACTTTAGTTTTTGCTACACACAATGCTCACAAGCTAAAAGAAATACAAGCCTTGTTGCCCACTACCATCAAGTTATTAAGCTTGACGGACATTAATTGTAATGAGGATATACCCGAAACAGCTACTACTATTGAGGGAAATGCTTTATTGAAAGCACAATACATCAAAGAAAAATATGGTTATGATGTATTTGCTGATGATACAGGCTTAGAAGTGGTAGCACTAAATGGAGCACCAGGGGTTTATTCGGCACGATATGCAGGAGCTCAGAAAAATGATGCAGATAATGTAGCACTACTTTTACAACAAATGGAACGCAACCCTGAACGCAAAGCCCAATTCAGGACAGTAATTGCTTTGTGCTTAGGAAAAGAGACTTATACCTTTGAAGGAATTGCTAAAGGTAGTATTTGCCAAATACCTATAGGTAATAATGGTTTTGGCTATGACCCTATTTTTGTACCCGAAGGCTATACTCAAACCTTTGCGCAACTTTCACAAGAAGAGAAGAATAACATAAGCCATAGAGGAAGGGCTTTTGAAAAGTTATTGGTATTTTTATCAAATAGTTAGTTACAGCTATGAGTTTATTAGAAGTTAGGAATATAAAGCGCGATTTTAGATTAGGAGCAGAAGTGCTACACGTGCTAAAAGGGATCAATCTAAATATAGAAAAAGGTGAATATGTAGCCTTGATGGGTCCGTCAGGTTCAGGAAAATCTACCCTAATGAATATTTTAGGTTGTTTAGATACGCCTACTTCAGGCGAATACATACTCAACGGTAAAGATGTGAGCAAAATGAGTGATAGCGAGCTTGCCGATATTCGAAATAAAGAAATAGGGTTTGTTTTTCAAACTTTTAACCTAATGCCCCGAACTACAGCTTTAGATAATGTAGCCCTACCAATGGTATATGCAGGGGTAAAAAAAGAGAAAAGGCACGAGCGTGCAAAAGAAGTACTCAGCCTAGTGGGCTTAGAAGATCGTATGCTGCACAAGCCTAATGAATTATCAGGAGGACAACGCCAAAGGGTGGCAGTAGCACGCGCCTTGGTAAATAATCCTTCTATTATCTTGGCTGATGAGCCTACAGGAAATCTTGACTCTAAAACTTCCTACGAAATAATGAATCTTTTTGATGAAATTTACAGCAAAGGCAACACGGTTATCTTAGTGACTCACGAAGAGGATATCGCCAATTATGCTAAACGTATCATCAGACTAAAAGATGGACTTATAGAAACTGACAACAAACAATGAATTTTGGAATCATCATACCTGCTTATAACGAGGCTGATAGCATTACCCTCACTCTTGAATCTCTGCTTAACCAAACTTATCTTCCTTATCAAATAATAGTAGTAGATGATGGTTCTACAGATGATACTGCGTTGAAAGTACAACAAATAGCTGCTAAAAATTCTATAGTACATTTGGTGCAACGACATAAAAAAGGGGTACACTTACCTGGTGCTAAAGTTGTGCAAACTTTTAATGCAGGATTACCCTATTTAAAACCTGAAGTAGAAGTTATCTGTAAATATGATGCCGATCTTATCTTTCCTCCCCAATACTTAGACGTAATGAATCATCAGTATAGTAACGATTCTACTTTGGGAATGTTTGGAGGATTTTGTTACATAGAGAAGAATGGACAATGGGTGCTGGAAAATCTTACTAATAAAGATCATTTGCGCGGAGCTGTAAAATCGTATAGAAAGGCTTGTTTTGAGGCTATCGGCGGACTAAAAGAAGCTATGGGGTGGGATACAGCTGATGAACTACTCTGCCGCTATTATGGTTGGAAAGTACTGACAGATAAAACATTACAAGTAAAACATTTACGCCCTACAGGGGCAGGTTATAACAGCAAAGCACATAATCTACAAGGGGGGGTGTTTTATACTCTGCGTTATGGATTTATACTTACATTACTTGCTGCGGGCAAACTTGCTCTTAAAAAACGAAATTTTAAGCTACTGATAAGTTATTTAAAGGGGTATTGGCAAGCAAAAAGAGCACATAAACCTTATCTTTTATCAGTAGAAGAAGGTAAATATGCTCGTAATTATCGTTGGAAGGGTATATGTAAAAAGTTTTTTGCGTAGTACTATTTATTTTTTAGGAGTGATTATTAATTCTTTATAGGGGATACAAGTATTGTATCCTTTTTTGTTAAAATAAGAAGGAATATCTTCATATTCTGAAATAGCTAAAACAAAATCGCCTCCCCAAGCTCCTAAACTTTTTATAGTACCATTAAAATCGGGGAATAAACGTTCTTTTATAGGAGAAATACCCAAATAATCACCGATGAGTTGCTCGTGTTGCTCCAAAAGATAGCAAAAATCATTGATAGTGTACACTAATACAAGTCGTTCGGTGATACGTGTAATACTATCGGCTAACTTCTGCTTGCTTTTTTGTATACTGCGGTAGTGTGTTATCCCTTCCTTACTATTTTGCTTGTTGTTTAGGTACACAAAATAAATGCTATCGGTATGTGGAAAAAGGAATCGTAAAGGGAAGGTTTCTGGCTTACCATCTTTTAATCGATATAGTAATGGCGTATTAGTTTTGGCACAAGCTATATCATAGCCACTACCACCAAAACTTTTAAAAAGTAGTTCGTAAGGATTTACTTCAGCCCATTGGGCAATATTATTAATAAGTGTGGAAGAAGTACCTAATCCCCAGTGGCGAGGAAAAGTAAGCAAGGTTTGCACAGCACAATGCGGATATACACTAGCAAAGTGAGGGTTGAGAGTAGCTGCAGTAGAGAGTATATTTTGTAACGTATGTAGTACTTTTTCATCTTCTCTACTATTGATAGATAAGCTATTAAACCAGCACTTTCCATCAGCATCAAAGGCTTCCCAAGAAAAGGCATTTTGTGAGGGTTGCACAATTAATTTTTGTCCTAATGAGGATGGGAGTGCTAGGCTGAGTGCCCCATTTAACACAGCGTATTCACCTGTAATTAATAATTTTCCGTTACTATAATAGTTTGTAGATTGTGTGAAATTCATATTTTTTTTATACCTTTGCGTTTTGAAAGGACAAAAGTAAGAATTTTTACTATTTAGTAATCTATTTTATGAAAGAAAAAATGATAAAAGTGGGTATCTCGGTGGGAGACATCAATGGTGTGGGGCTTGAGATTATCTTGAAAACCTTTGAGGAACATCAGATATTAGAACTTTGTACACCTATTATATTTGCCTCAAACAAATTGGTTTCTTTCCAAAGAAAACACTTCAATATAACCACTAATTTTCAGGGTATAGATACATTAAGTGCAGCTATTGACGGGAAGCTAAATGTGCTAAACTGTTGGAAAGAAACACCTACCGTTACCTTTGGACAAGAAACTGAAGAAGGAGGAAGATATGCTTTCTTATCACTGCAAAAAGCTGTTGAGGCTCTCAAAAACAATGAGATAGATGTATTGGTAACAGCACCTATTAACAAAAACAATATACAATCGGACGAATTTCATTTTCCTGGTCATACAGATTATTTAGCACAGCAGCTGGAAGGTAATAGCCTGATGTTTATGGTGAGTGAAGACTTAAAAGTTGGCTTAATGACCGACCATATTCCGCTAAAAGAAGTGGCAACTACTATTACAGAAGAGCTTGTGATGCAAAAGGCACGCTTGATGAATGAGTCGCTTATAAAAGATTTTCGCTTGCAACGTCCTAAAATAGCAGTATTGGGTATCAACCCACATTGTGGTGATAAAGGAGTTATAGGCAAAGAAGATGAAGATGTATTGCGACCTGCACTTAAAAAACTGTATTTTGATGAAAATATATTGGTATTTGGTCCTTTTGCTGCCGATAGTTTCTTCGGTTCACAAGCTTATCGCAATTACGATGCGGTGCTGGCTCCTTATCACGATCAGGGGCTGATAGCTTTCAAAACACTTGCTTTTGGTAGTGGGGTTAATTATACAGCAGGACTTAACAAGGTACGCACCTCACCCGATCACGGTACGGCTTACGAAATTGCTGGTAAAGGTATTGCAGACCCTGAATCGTTTAGACACGCTATTTTTATGGCTATAGATATTTTTAGAAACCGAGAAGAGTATGTAGAATTGACGAAGAATCCTCTGAAAATTCGTACTTTGGAATTGGATAAAGAAAAATAAACTATTATGGAAATCAAAAAATTAGGTGCTATTGACATAGGCTCTAACGGGGTTCGGTTACTAATATCGAATGTATTGGAGACAGAAGGAGAACCTGCTAAGTTTACAAAAGCAAGTTTGGTACGTGTGCCTATACGCTTGGGAGCTGATGTGTTCTTAAATGGGCGTATTTCAGAAGAAAATACAAATCGGCTGGCGGAGGCAATGCAAGCTTTTAGTTTGCTAATGAAAGTATATCAGGTGGAGGCTTATCGGGCTTGTGCTACTTCGGCTATGCGAGAGTCGCTTAATGGTAATGAGGTAGCTGCAGAAGTGCTGAAACGTACAGGAGTGGCTATTGAAATTATTGATGGTAGTGAGGAAGCTAATATTATTGCTTCTACTGATATTTCTACACTTATTGGGACAGATAAAAATTATTTGTATATAGATGTAGGAGGAGGTAGTACTGAATTTACGGTATTTTCTAATGGAAAACAGAAAAAATCGCGTTCTTTCCCAATAGGTACGGTACGCTTGCTTGATAATAAAGTGAGTGATGAAATGTGGGAAGAGGTAAAACAATGGATTGAAAAACATACGAAAGATTGTCCTCATATAGAAGCGATTGGTTCTGGAGGTAACATCAATAAAATCCATAAGAATGCGAATGTATTAGAAAATGCACCTCTTACGTATGAATATTTAACTGATTATTACAACTATGTATCGGGCTTTACCTATGATGAGCGAATTAAATTGCTTGGCTTTAATCCCGATCGTGCCGATGTAATTTTATATGCACTTACGGTTTTCATCAATGCGATGAAATGGTCGGGAGCAAAGATTGTGCACGTGCCTCGTATAGGTTTAGCAGATGGTATTGTAAGGAGTATTTATAAAAAAGGATTATAGTTATTTTATAGGGCTATAATCATATAGATAATGAACAGAGAAGAGATTATTAACACAGCACGGCAAACGATAACTAAAGAAGCCGAAACGGTGGCTCAACTTGCTGGATATATAGATGATGAGTTTGTAACAGCAGTTACTTACATTATTAATAGCAAGGGGCGTGTAGTGATTACAGGTATAGGAAAGAGTGCTATCATAGCCAATAAAATTGTAGCTACGATGAACTCTACAGGTACACCTGCAATTTTTATGCACGCTGCAGATGCTATTCACGGTGATTTAGGAATTATTCAGGCTGATGATGTAGTGATTTGTATTTCAAAAAGTGGAAATACGCCCGAAATAAAGGTATTGGTACCTTTGTTAAAACGCGGTAATAATAAATTGATAGCAATTACTTCCAATAAAAATTCGGTTTTAGCACAAGCTGCGGATAGTGTGCTTTATGCCTATGTGGAAAAGGAGGCTTGCCCTAATAATTTAGCACCTACAACAAGTACTACAGCACAGCTGGTTTTAGGAGATGCTTTGGCAGTTTGTTTATTGGAAATGAAGCACTTTGGGAGTGAGGATTTTGCTAAATACCACCCAGGAGGGGCACTTGGTAAACGACTTTATTTGAAGGTTTCGGATATTGTAGGTAATAATCAAAAGCCCGAAGTGAGTGTCCAAACCGAAGTGAAACAGGTGATAGTAGAAATATCAGCTAAGATGCTTGGGGCAACAGCTGTGATTGACAATGGAAATATAGTAGGAATTGTAACTGATGGAGATATTAGGCGAATGCTGAGCAAGACAGATGATATCAGGGGACTTACTGCGAAAGATATTATGAGCTTAAACCCTAAAACTATTGATAGGGATTGTTTGGCTATAGATGCACTTAGTTTGATGGAAAAAAATAAAATTACGCAGCTGCTTGTAACTCATAATGGGCGTTATGAAGGGGTGATACATCTACATAATTTAATACAAGAAGGTTTGCTATAAAAAAAAGTAGAGGATTAAATTAATAGTCGTTAAGTATTAATAATCATTACTTTAGGATATAATTAGTAATTTAGGCTTATTGTTATTATAAAAATGAAATACAAAAAAAAGATAATTATATTTTTGTAAATCATTTTTTTGTAGTACTTTTGAGCCGTAAAACATAATAGTAACAATAATGATGAAAATTTATTTTTGTTTTTTAGGGTTAGCATTGGCACTTGTAGCCTGCAAAAAAAACACGAATGAGCTTACAGCGGAGCAAAAAGAAGCTAAATTGCAACAACAATTAGATTCGCTTGCAAATATAAAGTTTTTAGAGGTAGTGAAAGAAGAGGTGGATTCGTATCCTATATTTAAAGGGGTGTGTGATACTGCTACTACCAAAGTAGGACAGAGAGAATGTTTTGAGAAGACATTTGCTGCTCAGTTTCAGGAGCGTCTTAAAAAAGGGCACTATGAGGTTACAGAACCCGTTACAGATCGTATTTTTTTAAATATTAAAGTAGATAATACGGGAAAAATAGTACTCTTGGATATGAAAGCTGATGATAAAACAAAAGAGTTATTGGCTACTGAAAGTGAAAGTTTTGAAGATGCTTTGCGTGCTAATCTTTCTGAATTATCAGATAATGATAGTATAGAACCTGCAAAGAAAAATGGACAGAATGTGAGTACACAGTTTGAGCTTCCTATAGAAATAAACGTAAAATAAAGCACTTCGTGGAGCGTATTATTTTAGGAGTAGATCCTGGTACTACTATTATGGGTTTTGGACTGATAGGTATAGAAAAAGACCAGATGAAACTATTACAGCTAAATGAATTACAATTAAGCAAATATAGTAATCATTATCTGAAATTGGGGGTTATATTTAACCGCACAATTGAGCTTATAGAAACCTATAAACCCGATGAGTTGGCTATTGAAGCTCCTTTTTTTGGGAAAAATGTACAATCTATGCTTAAATTGGGGCGCGCACAAGGAGTTGCTATGGCTGCAGCACTTTCACGTGAAATACCTATTACTGAGTATGAACCTAAGAAAGTGAAAATGGCTATTACAGGTAATGGAAGTGCTTCTAAAGAACAAGTAGCTAAGATGCTACAACAGTTATTAGATATTAAAGAGTTGCCCAAGCATTTTGATGCTACTGATGGATTAGCAGTGGCTGTATGTCATTATTTTAATGGTGGTAGAGCTCAAAAACAACAACATTATAGTGGTTGGGAGGCTTTTATCACTCAAAATCAGGAGCGATTGGCTTAATATTTTGTATAGTTTATATATTCATATTCCTTTTTGTAGGCGAGCTTGCCACTATTGTGATTTTCATTTTTCAACTACGTTACGGCGTAAAGGTGAGATGATAAATGCAATATGTAGTGAGCTTTTTTTACGCCAGAATGAGGCTAAGGGTAGCACACTACAAACTATTTACTTAGGAGGTGGAACTCCTACAGTGCTTTCGTTTGATGAATTACAACAGCTCTTCAATACAATTCATCGTTATTATAATGTGAGTGCTACTGCCGAAATTACTATTGAAGCTAATCCTGATGATTTTTTTAAAGATAGAGAACCTGAAATATTTTTAGCACAATTACAATCTTTAGGAATCAATAGATTGAGTATAGGGGTACAGTCTTTTTTTGAAGAAGATTTACAACTGATGAATCGTATACATACAGCATTACAAGTAGAGCAATTGTTGCCTCTTGCTTCTTCATATTTTGATAATATGACTATCGACTTGATTTACGGTATCCCTACTATGGATAATAGGCGATGGCAAAAAAATATAGAGAAAGCACTTAGTTTTGGAATACCTCATATTTCAGCTTATGCTTTAACGGTTGAAGAAAAAACAGCTTTGCATAGGTTTATTAGTGTTGGTAAAATCCCTCCTATAGATGACCAATTATCACATACCCATTTCCAGCTACTTATTGATAGATTAGAACGAGAGGGGTTTGTGCAATATGAGTTTTCTAATTTTGGTAAGGAAGGATATTTTAGTAAGAACAATACAGCTTATTGGTTTGGAAAACCTTATATGGGAATAGGACCTTCAGCACATAGTTTTAATGGTAATATTCGTAGCTGGAATATAGCGCATAATATTAAATATATCAAAGAAATAGAGCGAGGAGTATTACCTAATGAAGAAGAAGTACTTACAGTAAATAATCAGTATAATGAGTTGATAATTACACGTATCAGGACAATGGTAGGGATTGATATAGAAGAAGTAGCGATACGTTTTGGCACTGATTATCAAAAGTATCTATTACAACAAGCACATAAATACTTAGATGAGGGACTATTACAAATAACAAAAAACCACCTGAAAGTTACTCGCAAAGGAAAGTTTCTTTCAGATGGTATAGCCTCCGATTTATTTAGGGTGGATGACTTCATCTAAAGGGATAAATACAGGATTTTGGTTGCCATCTATATGGTATTGCAGAAGCAAGTCGCCCCAAACCTTCCCGTCTGTAAATTCACAAATTACCCATTTCTCATTTAGTATCCTAATTTTATTAATCAAAAACTTTTCGTTTGTCTCTGCTTTTATATAAGGATTTTTTTCTTGTAGGTTACTTTCCATTAAGGCATTAGTAACTATTTGTGCAGGATTGTTAATTTTCAGTTCTTCAAAAAACAACTGCGATAATTCATTACTTTCAAGACTAAAACTCAAAGCTTCATCACGTTGTGTTGTAAGTGATGTTATAGAGTCAGTAAGTTTGGCGATAGTTTTGGCAGTATCATTAGCCATTTCTACAGATTGTTGATGCTGCTGGCAACTTATCGCAAGGGTACTACAAAGCAAGGTAATAAAAATATACTTATTCATTGTTAAAAGGTTTTTGTTCATTCAAGTTTAATACTTTTAAGTAAGGATGCAACAACCAATAGTCCGATATAATACGTCTATTAGCAGCTGTATTACATATAGGAGTAATCAAGTTCTCTAAAAACATCAATTTTGTAAATTGAAAGTTCAAACTTACAAAGCCATACCCCTTAATATCTCCATCTATAATCAAAACTACACTCTTTTCACCCACACGCCTACCCTTTCCAATAAGTGCTATGCTCTGCTGCTGCCAGCGATAAGTGGCTGGTTCTCCTATTTCGTTATCTTTTAAAGGTCTACTATTACACTTAGGCTGGTGTAAGTAAATAAATTCCGAATATTTCAAGTTAGCAATAAGCATATTTCCTGTTTCTTCATAAGTAACCCTATGAGTATGCCTTTGCAAATAACGTTCTTGTTTTGCGTTTGTAGTAAATATCTTATTTACGTGTTGTTTTATATTCTTGTGTTTTCCTACAAAGATAATTTTCCCCTCTTCATTATGCATATAGAAAACGCCTAATTTTTCAGGAAGTTCATCAAGTATTTTCAAATGGCGAGAGGCTGTCTCTATACGAGTATCATTTTTTACTGAAGTAATAATAATATTCTTTTGAGTATCTTTTTCAAGTAAATATTTAAACAAATGGAGCGTAGCCAAGGCATCTCCCGAAGCTCTATGCCGCTCACTCATAGGAATACCTAACGAATGTACCAATTTACCCAAACTATAAGTTTCACGTTCTGGTAGTAATTGCTTTGCTAACTCCACCGTACATAAAGTTGTCTTTACAAAGTTATACCCCAAGCGTCTGAATTCTGTTTGCAGTATTCTGTAGTCAAAACTTGCATTATGAGCAACTATAATACAGCCCTCAGTAATTTCAACAATTCTTTTGGCTACTTCGTAGAATTTAGGTGCGTTGCGCAACATACGGTTATTAATACCTGTAAGTTTAACAACAAAATCCTGTATAGGTCGTTCAGGGTTAATAAGCGAAATGAATTGGTCTGTTACCTCGTGCCCATCAAAACGGTAGATAGCAATTTCTGTAATACCCTCTTCATCGTATTTTCCACCTGTAGTTTCTATGTCGATGATTGCGTACAATTTAGTAAATGATAATTAAAAAAGCAAAGAGATAAGATAACTCAACTCTTTGCTTTTATGAAATTGTTTAACTGAATTAGCGAACTTCTTTGATACGAGCTTTCTTACCTGTAAGTCCTCTAAAATAGTAAATACGCGCACGTCTTACTTTACCTTTCTTATTTACTTCAATTTTTTGAAGTGCTGGCATATTCACAGGGAATATACGCTCTACTCCTACTGTCCCCGACATTTTACGAATTGTAAAAGTAGCAGTCACTCCGTGTCCTTTGCGTTGTATTACAACACCCTTGAAAAACTGAGTACGCTTTTTGTCCCCCTCTTTAATTTCGTAATACACGGTGATAGTATCACCTGCCGAAAACTCAGGAAATTCTTTCTTCTCAATAAAGTTGTCCTGTACGTATTTTAATAATGGTTCCATAAAAAAATAAATAATTATGTTATCAATGGGCAACATACACGACTCTCGTCAGAGGTTACTCCAAATCGGTGGCAAAATTAATACTTTTTCTTGTACTAACAAAATAATAAATAAAAAATATTCCAAAAAATATACTTTTTGCCAATTACTAATTACTAACTGTTTGATAAATAGACTATTTTCTTCGTTTCAAAAAAAGACTCCTCAAAATATTTACTAATATCTGTTACTACTGCTCGCTCAAAAGATGCCAATTCTTCCGTCAAATCTCCTCCTTTTAGGTAAAGTATCCCATTAGCCAATTCATTATGTGATTGTTTTTTAAACTTGCCTCTCACCCAAGGTACAAAATCCTTCATCTGTGTAACTGCCCTACTTACTACAAAATCGTAATTACCTTTCAGCTCCTCAGCTCTTATTTGCCTTGCAATTACATTTTTTAGTCCCAAGGCATTCACTACTTCTTGCACTACTTTTATCTTTTTTCCTATCGAATCTACCAAAGTAAAACTACATTCAGGAAAATATACAGCCAAAGGAATACCTGGGAAACCTCCTCCTGTACCCACATCCAATATTTCAGTACCTTTAGCAAAAGTAATCCGTTTAGCAATCGCCAAGCTGTGTAGAACGTGTCTTTCATAAAAATCACCCATATCCTTGCGCGAAATAACGTTTATTTTAGCATTCCATTCCTCATAAAGAGGCTTTAGCTCACTAAATTGCTGTTGTTGTTCCTCACTCAATTCTGTAAAGTATTTATGTATGATTTTCATAGTTACTAAAATTGTATTATTTTTGTATTTGCCCTAAAAGTAGCTCCATTCCCGAAACAGAACGGGTAAATATCAAATATTCAGTACCACCTTCCTCAAGGTGGTATTTTTTTTTGATTTCTGCTACCGAAAGCGGATAATTCTTCGTGATAATATTATAATATTTCTTTTTCTTTATTTGCTTAGGATGTATTTGTGCTACTTCCAATATTCGTCCCGCAAAATTATCAATAAGTTTGTCCGAAGTATAAAGATGCGTATTCACCTCCAACTTTTTCAGCCCGTAATAAGTAGCTATATAGTTAAATGCCCCCGATTTTAGCAAAGCATTATTAGGAATATATAAATATCGCTCCGGAGTACCATAAGTAGCTTGTGTCCCTTGCACTTCTTTAGCGTTGAATGATAAAATAGGGTCTTTACTTTGTAAGTTTACACAACGTATTTCCACTTCCTCAAGGCTACTCGCTGCTTCTTGTATCACCAAAACCTCTTTTACCTCATTGCGTAAAGCTATAATCTCAATATGTGTTATATTATTAAGAGTATGTAGTAAATAATGTATATCAATCAAAGGAGAGAGCTTTGTAATCACCTTAGCCGATTTCTTCAATAATAACTCCTGCAATTCCAATATATTAGGCGATAAATCCTCCAACAAGAACTTCTTTTGCAGCTGATGATCCCTACGCGCAGGGTCTATGTAAATTACATCGTAATGAGCGGTGGTCGCTTGCAAAAAGCTTTCTGCATCGCTATTTACAAAAGTAGCCTTTCGCCCTAATACTTTCCAGTTCTGGGCTACCAATTGTAGTAATTCAGCATCTTGTTCTACCAAGGTAACCTCCTCAAACGATTGCGAAAGAAAGTAAGCATCAATACCAAATCCTGCCGTAAGGTCTAAAAAGTGTTTCCCTTGTAACAATTTAGCTTTGTAGGTTGCTGTAGCCTCCGATGATGTCTGTTCCAAATTTAGCTTTTTAGGAAACTGTATCCCCTCAGCTAATAATGAAGGAAACTTCCTTTGGGCTACCTTATATCCTTCAATTTGTTGAGCCAGCACACTATTGCTTATTGTAGCAAAAATGGGCTTCTTTAGTAGCAATTGGGTAGTATCTATATCCAAATGCTCTTTTATAAATGCTTGTATTTCTTTGTATTGTAAATCCATTCAGGGTGCAAAAATAGTAAACTTTCTGTATATATCAAAGCCATTTTTTTCTTCTGAAATAAATTATCATTGCTACCGAGATAGCAAGCATCACCACCCATACCACAGGGTATGCCCACCATAATTCTAATTCGGGCATATACTTAAAATTCATACCATATACACCCACAATAAAGGTAAGCGGAATAAAAATAGTAGAAATCAAGGTTAGCAAACGCATAATATTGTTCATCTTATTACTCATTGCCCCCATATAGGTATCTGTAAGCCCCCAAAGTATATCGCGATAAGTGCTGAGAGTATCCACTATTTGCACAGTATGGTCGTGTAGATCTCTAAAATAATGCTTAGTATCAGCCTCAATAAGATGATGAGGCGTTTTCTCTATCCGATTTACTACCTCTCTTGCTGGAATGATAGTCCGTTGCAAAAATACAATAGATTTTTTCTTCAAATCTTGTATTTCTGATATCATCTCCTCACGTGGGTGGGTGATAATCTCGTCTTCCAATGCTTCTATTTTATCACTTACATTGTCCGACACTACTAAATAATTGTCTATTATACTATCTAACAAACTGAATAACAGATAGTCTACCTTCTTTTTTCGCAGACTACTATCAGCAAACTGCAATCGTTTGCGTACAGGCTCAAATACATCATCACCTTCACTTTCTTGAAAAGAAATTAAGTAATTTCTACCGAGTAATAAGGCTAAATGTTCTAATACTAATTCCTCTTTGCTATAGTATAACATCTTGATAATCACTAATAAACTATCTTCCAAAAGCTCTACTTTTGGGCGATGTTCCGTGTCTAATATATCTTCTAATAGTAAGTCGTTCAGTTGGGTATAAGCTCCAATCTTTTTAATTTCAGCTATATTGTTCAGTCCGTTGATATTTATCCAAGTAAGATGATTTTCACCTATACAAGCAATCGCTTCTTCTGCCGTACCCACTTTTTTCACCTGACAGAACCCCTCGTTATAAGTGATAATATCTATATGAATTTCTTTTTCTTTATTGCCAAAATATACCAAACTTCCAGCAGGTAACCCCACCTTCTTTGCACGATTGGCTCTACGTTTTTTCTTAGTAGCAGCAGTAATATTTTTACCCATATATTATTATTTTATTAAAATACTGGTTATAAAACATTTATATAAATATTTTAAAGTGATAATATAAATAACGAAACCCATACGAAATACTTAGTAATCTTTATTTATAGTGCTTTCGTTTTCTTAAAAATAGTATATAAATATCTGACTATCAACGTAATTTAACTATTTTACTATAGAATAAAGGCTATAAACAGATATATTATTAAATAAATACTTTATATTTTTTATTGTAAAATACTTTATTTCAGTATAATATATTTATAAAAGTACTTTGCTAAACTCCTCAGAATATTTCGTAGGAACAAATTCTATAATCTGATAGGCAGCTATTCTATGCTCGTGAAAAGGATCTTGAGCAATGACAGTCTCTACCTCTCCCCTACTATTAGCTTTACACAAAATCACCCCACCCTTGCGAGGTACTTGTGCGCCTGATGCAATAAAATGCCCTGAAACGTAATGCTTGTCTAAGTAAGTGCGATGGGCTTCTAAGTGTTTTTCAACCTCTGAAAGGTCTTTTTGATATGTTAAAATAATGATATACATAAATTTATTTTTATAATTACGGAGTGGTATTAGCAACTTGTAATACCTTTCCATTAAATACTTTACTACCATTGAGAGCAAAATCAGCTATATAATGCGCCATTTGCTGCGGACTAATATTTGCTTTATAATCTGGAAAAGCTTCTGCAAGCATTTCAGTCTGTACTGCTCCTAAGGCTAAGGTATTAAATATAATTCCTCGCTCTTTGTATTCTTCTGCCAAAAGCTCCGATAAGGTAATAAGAGCTCCTTTAGAGGAACTATAAGCTGCCAAACCGCCAAACTTCAAACTACCTTGTATACCTCCCATACTACTGATGCTCACCACGTGTGCGCCCTTCTCCATAAAAGGCAATAGTTGTTGTGTGAGGTGTGCTACCCCAAATACATTCACCTTGTACACTTCCCAAAAGTCCTCTTCAGTAAGCTCCTCAAAAGGTTTATTGATGAGTCTTCCTGCATTGTGAATTAGTATATCCACTTGTTCCCATTGCTCTTTCACAAAATGCCCTACTGCTTCCCTATCAGAAGCTAACGTAATATCAAAAGGAATACAATGCACATTAGGCAGATTAAGTGCCTTTATAGTAGCAGTATGCCGCGAAAGGGCTAAAATATTATGCCCTTCCGCAGCTAACTGTTGTACTAGCTCATAGCCTATGCCTCGGCTGGTACCTGTAATAATAATATTTTTCATTCTATTAATTTGCTAATTCAAAAAATGTATTTCTCCTACGAAAAACAAAACAAGATATCCTATTATCATACTTATTATCCCTATGATAAGCCCCAATTTCAGCATATCGTTTTGTTTCACCAATCCCGTAGAATAAGCAATAGTTAATAATTACTCTTCAAAATAACACAGACAAAGATAAATAAAAAAGAATAACCTACCAAAGAAAACAAACAAAAGAATTTCTGATGATTATTCAGCATCAAAAAATCTATGTTTTTCATACAGCTTAGTTACAAAAATGGGAAGCAATTTTTGTTTAAAAGTAACGTATTTAAAGTGACGTAATAAAAGTTAAGAATCCTAAAACAACCCCTACCAAATTAGGAATAATGAGAATATAATCGGGCTTAGGTTCTTTTGTCCATCCATACACTACCCAGATAAGACAAGACCCTGCTGCAAACAATGGTTGCCAAGGTTGTGCTTTGTGTCCCTCTAAGTTAGCCATAATTTGAGGAATATAAGCTACAAACACTGCTACCCCTATAAAGGCTCCAATCGAACCTATAAATAAATTAATTTTTTGTTTGATATTCCTTTTTTCTTTCATAAAAAATGTTTTTCTGCAAAGATAATAATTTCACAAAGAAGTATCAAAAATAATTAGAAAAATTTTAGTTTTACACTCCCCATAATGAAGCCTGTAATCTCTTAATATAAGAATCATCTATTACATCAATAATAGCCAAAGTATCTCTTGGAATAGAAATATATTTTTCCAAAAGACTTTTCAGTAAGTTTTCCAATGCCAAAGTATATTCTTGATAAGTAATAAGCTCTTTTGTCTGTTCAATAAATGATAAAACTAGTGAATTGGTTGAGAAATCACAGGTAAGTTGCTTTATAAACAAGTTAATTGAGTAAGAAAGTATGCTGATAGGGTCGCAAATTCTAATCCCTAATTTCTCTTGAATGAGAGCCTCTACTTCTTCTTTGGTTTTTTCCCATTCTTCTCCTTCTCCCATAAACTGTAACTCATTGATAACCTCCCACAGCTCATTTGTGGTATTATAGTCCCTGACGTCTCTACATATAAAATTGAAAGTATAATCTCCTACTTTTTCTGCATTATAACCTTCTTTCCAAAGGACTTGTAAGCCTTGAATATAATACACAATGGCTTTTATTTCTTCTGAAGTCATTTTGTTATAGTTAGTTTCATTACACAAAACTACAAAATAATAAATAATTACCAAAAGGAAAAAACAATAATTTCTACCCCACCCATTCCTTGCCACCACCAAACAATGAGTGTAGGATGAGTGTAAGATCAGTGTAGGATTAGTGTAAGATCAACGATTGTCTGATTAGCTTTACAAGTTCTTGTGAAAGATTAAATTTAAGAAGAAAAAAAACACTCAGCCCTCCTACTAGTAATGATTTTAAGCTGATATTTACAATAGGGTGAAATGGGAAATCCCAAAAGAAAAAAACTCCTATCGCTACGATACCAAAGAGAGTAGTCTGTAACGTTTCCTTATAAAAAGGCTGTAAGCTGTATTTGCGATACACAAATCCCGACTTGAGTAGATTGTACGAACTAAAAGCAATTAGAGTCGCTATTCCCGCCCCATTAATCCCGTAAAGGGGAATGAGCCACATATTCATCAAAACAGTGCCTATGACCAAAAAAACGCCCAAAAATAACACAGTGCGATAGTAAGGCGAATTGAGTAATACAGCATTGTTAAATCCCACTAAAGCATCGGAGAGTTTTACTACAGATATGATGATGAGCACCCCAAGCCCTGTGCTGTAATCTTTATCTGGCAATAAGGCATAACATTGCTGGGAATTCACAATGATAAGTACACAAATAACCATACTCACAAAGTAAGTATTTATTGTACTGCGTTTATATAAGTCCGATAGCTCCTCTGCCTTACCCTGATTCATAAATTGTGCTGTGAGCGGACTTACAATCTGGTACATACTTCGGTAAGGTATGGCAATCACAGTAGCCGTAAAAATAGCCACATTATACACTGCAATCTCACCAATAGGCAGATATTGGTTCAGCATAAACTTATCAATATCCATCAACAACGAAGCTACCGACCCTGATAAAATAATAAATAAACTATACAAGAAGACTTCCTTTTTACCTTGTGGCAATCCCCATACAAAGGTGGGTCGCCTCACACAGAAAGCAGTAACCATCATCAAGAGCATACGAAAGGTATACACCCAAAACATCCCCCACATTAGCTGATGAAAATCAATAACATCAAAGTAAATGGCTACTAATAAAAGCATCACCCCTACCCTATGAAATACTTCTTTTAGAAAATTGCCAAAGACCGTTTTGAGTTGTACCCGCATCCACGCATAAGCTATCTCAAAATAAGCCATTGCTACCGCTGTAAGGAAGATAAGCCACACATACGGACGTACTTCTGCATTCTTTGCCGAAAGCCATTGTGTGATTTGTTCATATGCCATACTCCCCAAAAGCGTAGCAGGGAGAATCACCAGCAGTGGCAAGAGGCAAAGCATCAGGTTGAGTTTGCCTTGTTCCTGTCTATCGGTATAAGCGGAATAATAACGCACCCAAGTATTATGTACGCCAAACGAAATAAACGGAGAGAGAATAGTAGCAGTGGAAGTAACATAACTTACCAAGCCGTATTGTGCTTTAGAAAGAAAGTAAGTAAATAAGAAAAGGGTATTCAGAGCCCCTATGGCAAACCCAAAATAAGTAGCCACTACATTCTTAAACGATTGTCGGAGTACGATACCCATAATATTTCCTTGATTTTACTATGATTTTAAATAAGTTACTAATTTCTTTTCTACAAATTTGGTTATTGTATGTATCAGCTTGTTTAATGACCTTGGGTTTGGCGTATTCGTACAATAAGTTGTTCCATTTGTTCTTTGTCCTTTTGTTCTATGGACATAATTGTAATGTTTTTAATTATTTGATTATAATCCACTTACCTGACTTTGTAGAACCTTCGTGCTTGATGATCCCCAATTTGGTCATATTTTTAATATGATATTTAATACCATTAAGAGTAAGACCAATAGATTGAGCTAATTCCTTTTGTGTGATTTTTGGTTTTGCTTGAATAGCTACTAAAATTCTTTCTTGGGTAGTTTCTTGGGTAGTCCCTCCCGATTTATTGGGTAGTTCCCCTGATTTATTAGGTGTTTTATTGGGTGTTTCTTCTATTTTATTGGTAGATTTATTGGTAGATTCCTCCTTTTTATTGGTAGATTTATTGTCAGATTCTTCTTCCCCAAAACCTTCTTCAAAATAGGTTGTAGAAATAGGTTCTACAACCCTAAAAGCGGTATTAAGTGAAAAATCAAAAGAAGCTTTCCCATTGCCATTCTCTTCCAATTCTTTCTGTACCCTATATACGCCACGACTAAAGCGGTTCACATAACCCAATACCTTCATAGCCTCAGCTATAAATTGTTTGTTTTTGTTTTTGTTTTACCCTTCCAACTCCTTTGGGTTTATTCCCAATACCTTATACCACGTTTGGGCATTCTCACAGGTGGGGTCTATGCCTTTGCCTGCAGTATAAAAGGGTTCCCATTGCCAATCCTCACCTCCAGCACAGCCTACAGAGGCGTAGTTCATCAGGAATTCCTTAAAATTATCAGCTAAATAAGTGCCGAGATTGCTTGCACCATCGTGGCTGAGATACACAACCTTACCATAGTTCTCTGGCTCTAACTCAATAGCGATATAATCGCCGTTACCTACTTCTTGAAAACACATTTTGTTGTTCCATACACGGCTATACTCCTCACTTTTGGAAGGGCAAACATCTTTTACCCAACCTTTTCGGGATCTTTCATTATCTAAAAGTAAATCTAATCCAAAAAGTAACTCTCCTGAAGAAATATTATCTAATTCATCAAGTAAAAAATCTTCGTCCTCTTCTGTAAAATCATCGATATACCACCAAAACTCCAAATAAGCGGTGTTTTCCAAAAGCACTTCACGGAAATGAGGAGGCAATGTATAGCCTAATTTTGCCTCTACAGCTTTGATTTCCTCCTCTGTAGCGGGTTTTTCTATTGTAAGAGGTTCTACCTCGCCACCAAGGTCTTCTATCTTTTCTAAAAATAGGTTTAAACGCTTTTTTAAAAGCTCAAAATTGAAAGTTGATATCATTATATGAAGTTATTTTCTGATTTTTCTATATCTACTAATAATCATTTTCTTCAAATTACCCAATAAGGATATTTGTTACATCTTAAAATTAAACTTGCTTTCAAAAAAAGACTGCCATTCTGGTACTTGTTGTACCCCCAGCTGATAATATTTATAGGCTAATTCTTCTTTTCCCAAACCGTGATATGCTAGGGCAAGCCTATAGTAATTACATAACTCATACGGAAAAATATCTACTATATCAATAATAATAGGCAATGCATCTCCATATTGTCGTGTCAAAAACATCAAATCTACCCAATCTATAAGAGCTGTATACGAATAATCACCATTTTGTACTGCCTTTCGGTAGCCATATTCAGCTTCTTCAAGATTATGCAACTGAAAATAATTAATTTCAGCATATCTACGCCAATAATAAGGCTCATTAGGCTCTAATGTAAGTACTTTTTGTATATATTTAAGTGCTTTAGTATGATTTCGCCGCAAATAGTAAAAGTCGGCTAAGGTAATCCACGCTTTGTCTAATTGTGGGTCTTCGTGTGTGGCTTTAAAGTAGTAAATCTCAGCTTTTTCATCGTTTAGCATCTTCTCATAGCAACGTCCTATATGAAGATATACCAATGCGGAAGGGTCATCTAGGGTAAGAGTAATTTTATAATTTTCAATAGCTCTTTCATAATCGCCTATCGTTTCAAGTACCCTTGCTTTTTCAAAGTAAGCACCTGTAAAGGTATCATCACTTACAATCGCAAAATCAAAACAACGAATCGCATTTTTACTGTCATTTTCTGATAAATACAATCGTCCAAGATAGTACCAAGCCACCTCACAATAAGGATTTTGGTCTAAATAGTCATTCAAAAAGCTCATAGCTTCTTGCGTTTCGTCCAAAACCTCATAGCAATACAACAATTGTTGTAGTGAAGTATAGTCTTGCGGGTCTTTTTCCACACTTTTTCTAAAATAAGTACGTGCGTTGGCATACTCATCTATGAGCAAGTACTCCATACCTATAAGTGCAAAAATACTCGGTACATCATCTGTGAGTGTTATGGCATATTCTAATAATTCAATAGCGCGGCGGTGTTTGTTGAGTTTTGAATACAAGTTTGCTTTTTGTACATATACTTCTGCATTCAGAGGCTCTGTATGAGTGAGCTCCTCTAGTAGTTGAGTAGCCTCATTCAGCTGGTCTTCAAAAACTAACTGTTCTGCATAAAGTAATTTAAGCGAAACTGCTGTAGGGTGCTGTGATAGTCCCAGCTCTAAAGCTCGTTTTGCCTTATGCGTACGCCCGTTCTCTATATAATATTCTACTATATCTTCAAATTCATCTACATCAAAAAAAAGTGTATTATTCTCCCGCAGCATCAGTTCAAATTTGCTTACAGCATAGTTCTCTTCGTTATCTTCTAAAAACATCGTATTTTTATATCTTGTTCTTTAATTTCTAAAATATAAACTATTGAATATCAATCTATTAAAGTCAGCTTTGCAAAACGCAATAATATATTCTTCAAGCCCCCTGTATCAAAGTTTACCTGCGCCTTTTTGTCATTCCCCGCGCCTTCTAAGGCTATTACCACTCCTTGCCCAAAACGCTCGTGTTGCACCCTCGCTCCCACTCTCAGTTCGTTATACAAACTTTTATCATTAGCAGCAGGCATTGTATTTATAGGCTTCAGTTTGCGCAATTTTGGCAACTCATCTGCCGTAGGCGCATTCTTAGCTGGCGGCGTACCGCTAATAGGCTTTTGTAATCGCAGTTTGCTTTTGTCCACTTCACCAAATATATCTCTATCTATCAAAGGCTTATAACGATAGTTAAGCTGTGATTGTATAGGGGTAAGATACTTTAAGTGTGCTTCTTTTATCTCTTCTATAAATCTACTCGGTTCAGTATCTTGCGAACTACCAAAACGATAACGCTGTTCAGCATAAGTTAGGTATGCCTGTTTTTCAGCACGGGTAAGTGCTACGTAAAACAAGCGGCGTTCTTCCTCAAGTTCTTCTCGTGTTTGTATACTCTTTGCCGAAGGGAAAAGGTCTTCCTCCATACCCACTATATACACATAAGGAAATTCCAATCCTTTTGATAGGTGAATCGTCATCAGTGCTACACGATCATCATCGCCTATGTCTTTATCCATATCTGTAGCCAGCGATACATCTTCCAAATACTCTGTTAGGCTACCCTTGCTATCAGCTACATCTTCTTGCCCCTTCACAAAATCCTTCATACCGTTTAGCAACTCTTCTATATTTTCTATTTTTGCAATTCCTTCAGGGGTTGCATCTTTCTTGTATTCTTGTAGTAAGCCAGTGCGTTTCACCACCCTTTCTGCTATTTCATAAGCATCAAGTTCCTTGCTCAATACCTGTAAGTTCAAAATCATCAATACAAAATCTGAGAGTTTTTGCTTGGTAGTCTTATTGATGTGCAAATCGGGTAAGTTGTTCAGGTTATACATCACCTCAAATACCGATTTTTTATATTGGTTAGCTGCCAGAGTAAGTTTTTCGATTGTAGTATCACCAATGCCGCGTGCAGGAAAGTTTATCACGCGCATCAAAGCTTCTTCATCGTTAGGGTTTACCAATAACCTGAGATAAGCAAGCATATCTTTTACCTCCTTACGTTGGTAGAACGAAAGTCCTCCATAAATGCGATATGTAATGTCCCGCTTGCGCAAAGCATCTTCTATAGCACGCGATTGTGAGTTAGTACGATACAGTACCGCAAAATCTCCATTAGGCAATTGGTGTTGCATCTTATTTTCAAAAATAGACCCTGCCACAAAGCGCCCTTCATCAGCATCGGTAGCACTTCTATGCACTTTTATAGGTTCTCCCAACTCATTTTCAGTAAAAACTACCTTGTCTAAGCGCACCTTATTGTGTTCAATCACACTATTTGCTGCCTCTACTATGTTTTTGGTAGAACGGTAATTTTGCTCCAGCTTATATTCTTTGGCATTAGGATAATCACTCCTGAAATTTAGTATATTATTGATATTAGCTCCTCTAAAAGCATAGATACTTTGTGCATCATCTCCCACTACGCATATATTCTGAAAGCGGTCTGCCAAAGCCTTAACTATCAGATACTGAGAGTGGTTTGTATCCTGATACTCATCTACCAATATATACTGAAATCTATTTTGGTATTTAGCCAGTACATCAGGGTATACATTTAGCAACTCGTTGGTGCGAAGCAATAAATCGTCAAAATCCATGGCTCCTGCTTTAAAACAACGGTCTACGTACTCCTGATAAATTTCTCCAAAACGAGGCTGTCGGCGTACAGCATCTATCTCTATCAATTCAGGATTGCTAAAGTATGCCCTTACTGTTATAAGGTTATTTTTTAGAGATGAAATGCGTTGGTGTATTTGCTTGTATTTATACACATCTTTGTCCAAATCCTTTTCTTTGATAATAGCACTCACCAGCCGTTGCGAATCCTGTGTATCGTAAATCGTAAAATTTTGCGGATAGCCTAATTTATCAGCTTCTACACGCAACAATTTAGCAAAAACCGAATGAAAAGTACCCATCCACAAATTTTTACCCTCATTGCCCACAAGTTCCGTAATACGTTTTTTCATCTCATTAGCCGCCTTATTGGTAAAGGTAAGTGCCAAAATATGAAACGCATCTACCCCCTCACGCATAAGGTTAGCAATACGATAAGTTAGCACACGCGTTTTTCCCGAGCCAGCCCCAGCTATTACGATGATAGGACCCTCCTTCTGAAGCACTGCAGCACGCTGTGGTTCATTAAGTTTGGCAAGATCTTGTAAAAATATATCCATTATGTAGCTATCTTTTTTAAGGGTACAAAGATACAAAACTCACCATAATTAACAACCATACTCCTACAAATTCTTTAGCCAAACCATTATTTGTCATTGTCAAAAACCTCAAAATGATTATCTTCATAAAAAAAGATAATACGCCTAATTTTTCGTTCGGTATTCCCTGTTACAGTTCTTTCCGCAGCCTTTGTCGTTTCAGCAATGGTTGTAGCTGTCAGTACAGCCATATCAGCCGCTGTTGCTGTTGTGTTCACAGTTTTTTGTGGTGCTACAGCAGGCGTAATATCAATTTCAGGCACTTCACTGAATAAATCAGGCTGTACTCTTGCTTTGGGTGTTTTTTCATCCTTTTTAGGAAAACTACCCTTGCCTTGCGTAATCCAATACATATCCACTTCTGGAAATTTTTCAATCAGTTTCAGTATAAAATCCAAACTTGGTTTATTGCGTTCCGATAACAAATGTGAAATCCCCGAACGCTGAATTTCTAAAGCATCAGCAAAAGCCGTAGCATTCATATCGTAATAATCCATCACCTGTTGCAGGCGTTGTGTAAAATCAGATGTGTTTAACATTGTAACTCCTAATTAAATTGTTAATACAGCACAAATGTAATCATTATTTTTTATATACACAACTCTAAACACAACTATTTTTATAAGTAATAAAGTTTATATTGAATATTATAATTACAATCATATGAAAATCAATTGTATATAATTCATTATAAATTTTGATTATACCAATAAAAATTCAGTATTGTTACAAATGAAAATAGTAAATACATACAAAAACATTTGTAACAACACGAAAATCCTATTTGTGTTAATTTACTTTTGTAACCTCAATAAATTTAGACGTTATTTTTGTAAAATATTAATGACTATTATCATTTATACCTTGTCGTTTATCATATATTTTATTATCTTTGCACCATCAGTCTATTGTATACCTTGAGCGAAGGAAAGTCGGCGAGCTGGCGCAGCCGAGTATGTGGCGAAGGATAAGCGAAGGATAAGCGAAGGATAAGCGAAGGAAAGTCGGCGAGTTGCCGCAGCCGAGTATGTGACGAAGGATAAAAAGCCTGTACGGCTCGTACCGAAGGATAAATAATAACAAATATGACAATAATAAAAGAACCTACATTAAGCGGGCGTTATATCAATTACGATATGATAGCACCCCTATTAACTACTTATTATTTTGATGAAATAATACCATTAGGGCATTCTGTATTACAAACACCTATCAATCTTTACAGAATAGGAAAAGGCACAAAAAAAATACTCCTATGGTCGCAAATGCACGGCAATGAATCTACTACTACCAAGGCTCTCTTTGATGTGCTAAACTCATTAAAAGATAGCCCCTTACTTAGCAAACTCTCTCTTTATTGCATTCCTATGCTCAACCCCGATGGTGCCAATGTGTTTACACGTGTAAATCACAACCAAACCGACCTTAATCGTGATGCTTTTCAACTCACACAACCCGAAAGCCTCTGTTTGCGTAAAGCCTACGAACTCGTAAATCCTGATTATTGCTTCAATTTACACGATCAGCGTTCTATTTTTAGTGCAGGAAAAGCACCTCACCCAGCTACTGTATCATTTTTAGCTCCTTCTTATAACGAAGAACGTACTATCAATGAGGTTCGTAAGCGTGCTATGGAAGTTATCGTTGTAATGTATCAGAAGTTACAATTGTATACACCTAACCAAATAGCTCGTTTTGATGATAGTTTTAATATCAATTGCACAGGCGACTATTATACTGCAGCTGGTACACCTACAATTTTGTTTGAAGCAGGGCATTTTCCTAAAGATTACAATCGTGAACAGACGCGAAATTGTATTGCTACAGCTATAAGTACAGCTTTAGAATACATTGCTTTAGGAGAGGTTACAGGTGTAAATTATAAAGATTATTTCAATATTCCCGAAAACGACAAACTCTTTTATGATATCCTCTTGCGTGATGATACGCACAGCGGCAACGATGTAGGTATTTTATACCAAGAAGTATTGCAACACAATCATATCAATTTCCAGCCCTATATAGCCGAAATAGGTGATTTGTCACACAAATTCGGACACCAAGAAGATAAATTGTCTCATTTTCTTACCCCACCCTATAGCAAGGACTTAATAGAAAGTACCTTAGATTTAAATAAAATGAAGCATATATAAAATATTGATAAAATATTTTTAAAGATTTATCCATTTTATTTGGAATATTCAAAAAAAAATAGTTACTTTGCCACCCAAATAATAAAAACAATACCATTATGGCAAAATATAAGTTAGACGAAATCGACCACCAAATCTTAGATTTACTGATTGATAACACCCGTACCCCTTTCACCGACATTGCTAAGCAGCTTGATATCTCAGCCGGAACTGTACACGTACGTGTACGAAAAATGGAAGAAATAGGTATCATTAAAGGCTCTACCCTCACCGTAGATTATGACCGCTTAGGTTATACATTTATAGCCTATGTAGGTATATTTTTAGAACGTAATCATCAGGCGCAATTTGTGTTGGAACGATTAGAAGAAATACCTTTTGTAACAGTAGCACATATCACTTCAGGCAAATACAATATATTTTGTAAAATACGTGCTAAAGACACCAAACACGCCAAGGAGGTTATTTATATGATAGATGAGATACAAGGCGTATCGCGTTCCGAAACAATGATCTCTATGGAAGAAGCTATCAACGATAAGCGCCGTTTATTACATAAAGCCTTCCGCGAACTATAATTTTTCATACATAACAATTCAATACTTTGCCAAAAGTTGTAAGACTATCGTCCAACGACTTTTGGCATTTTTTCAAAGCATTATTTAGCCATTAATTTGTTTATTTCAATACAAATTACTACCTTTGCTGTATCAAACCAAATACTATGAACGAAAAAATAAGCAATCTTATCCAACACTATTGGCTATATTCTCCTGGCGAACAAGCTTCCAAATGGGAGGAATTCTATAAAGAAGGTATAATAGCTTTGAAATGGGACAAATTAGGTAATTTAGAGAATTATGACGATAGAATAACAGTGGTAGAAGCGTTTGTCATATCCTGAAATAGGTTTACACTAAA
>NZ_KB291245.1:0-1665 GCF_000318275.2 Capnocytophaga sp. oral taxon 332 str. F0381 | reverse complement strand
TTTTTTCAATGAATAAGTCCGTATATCCTAACACAAATAAAAACTTATAGTCAAGTCTCAAAGCCGCCTTTACGATGGTATTGCCCTCTTTCGCCACGCGCTGGTTAATACCACCCTTGACATCACCAAAACCATCCTTGTGGACGGCAAAGAGGTAAAGATGCGCGATATGGAATTTACTGAACGCTTTAAAACAGACTTAGATTGCGAAGAATATCTAGCTTCTTTAAAATGGGAAAAAGGGTATTGTTGCCGTAAATGTGGACATACAAAATACCAAGTTCGCAAAGATTTTTCACGTACTTACAATATCTGTTCAGATACATTATAAAATTTGAATGTTATGAAGTTTCTTAAAAAAATAATCACAATAACTGTTTTTAGCACAGTAACATTGAGTTCTTGTCAAGATTATGATAACAATGTAACAACAGCTATGACAAATAAAAAAGAGTTTTCGTATGCCACTACGGCAAGTGCCCCAAAAGGTTATGGCATAGAGGCTTACTATGGACTTTTTATGGATGAAAAAGGTGAAATAATTGCAGCAATGCCACGCTCTGGGGTTGAGTATAACTCTTGGCAATATGATGGCAGTGAAGGAGCACAAGGTGGGAATATTGTTCCCTCTCATATCGAATATGTTTATCTTTCATTGATAGAAAAGAAGTTTTATAAAGTAGACGCTGACCTACCGAGAGATAAGATGCTGAAATATTTCCAAGAGGGTTATACATTATGGGATGAGGAAGATGACCAAGGTAATTATGCGCATAGTACTTATAAAAAAATCACTGTAGGTGCAGCACCTGGTGGGGTTATTGTAGTATGGTTATCAGGAAAATTCAATAGAGTAGAGATTTGCAGGTTACAAGCTGAGGAAGTGTTTGTGGATAAGAATAAGTTTTCAGAAAGGTTGGGATATAATTATGACCCAAAGGAAACGCAAGAAGCCTTTTTTGATTACAATTACGATTATATGATATTTAATGGCAAACCAAAGCTACCCCCTCCTTATGGATTATGGGATAAATATCGTAAAAAATACAAATATCGTTATGTGTTGGATTCCTATAAAGAAGAAGGTGATTATCTAAAAGGGATGCATTCACGCCATTATAATGGAGAAGCATTTTGGATAGACTATAATCCTGAACTCTGTAAAGAATATCGAGAAATGGCTATTCCTTACCAATTGGATATTATGACCTTACAATATGGAGCTGAATTTGAATTTGATGACACAGAAATGATGACATTGTTTGAAAAAATAAGCAAGAAGTATCCTGAAGAGCCTTTTGAGATAGTATTTAAACCTAAGTTTATGTATAGAACGTATGATGTTTTTGTACGCTGCAAAGGCGAAGAGTTTCCGTTAGAGAAATGCAGTTTAAAATCAATTTGGGGAAAAGATTAACTATAAAAAAAGTAATTATGCAAGTAGTAGTTGTAGGAAAACCAGATAATGACAAAATTGATGGAAAAGATGAGTTTTTATATAGAATACAAGAGCAAATATTAAAATATGCAAAGGAAAATGATGGAATCAATTCTATAAAGGTTCATCTATCAAAAGACGATTTGCACAAATTAAGACATCAGTATCTACATCGTTCTAATCAGGATGATGATATAGTAGCTATGTATGGGAGATATAAAGAAGGA